>JACROQ010000131.1 GCA_016214375.1 Nitrospirota bacterium
TCCATCTCCTGATCTCTTTAGGTCGGGAGGATTACAGGCGTTCTGATATCATCGATATCCTCTCTTCTCACTTTTGTAAGACCCGGCTCTTCTGTCCTGAAGGCGTGGAACCCAGGCCGGATCTGTGGGATGTTGTGACCCGCTCCATTGGCATCTCCAAGGGATTCGGTGAGTGGGTCAGGCTTGATCGATATATCCGGGATGGCTTTGTCTTCCATGGGCATGGAGAAGACGAGGGCAGCCGGCAGGTGGTCAGCGGGGCGCAGATTGAAGGGCTGAAACGGTTCGTCTTATCAATCCGGGAGGACTTTGGCCGTTTGCCGGCGAAGAGTTCCTGGGGTCATTACGCAGAGCTGTTCCAGACGTTCATCCGTAAATATATTAATGAAGAGCTGTTTATCGGGGAGGCGCTCTTCTCCCTGAAGGAACTTGACCTGATCCGAAGGGAGGTTCCATTACCAGAGTTCATCGATACCTTCAGCAGGCGATTGGAGGGTGAGTCCGTCCCAGTAGGGGAGAGGGAGATCGCAGGTGTCCAGGTCCTGGATGTCATGACGGCGCGTTGCATCCCGTTTAAGGTCCTGTTCGTCATCGGCATGAATGAGAAGGTCTTTCCGAGGAATATCAAAGAAGACCCCCTGCTGAGAGATTCGGCAAGGGGTGTCCTGGAGAGGGGGCTTGGGTACAAGATTACAGAGAAACTCTATGGGTACGAAGAAGAGAGGCTCCTCTTTTATCTCCTCCTCAATTCTGCAAGAGAGAGGATATATATCCTGTATCAAAGGACAGATGAAACAGGACAGGTGAAGATTCCCTCATCCTATCTTGCAGAGATGAGGAGGGGATACCCCGTTCAGGAGGAGCGGGTCCCGAGGCGGATGGCCGATAAATTTTCATTATCAGAATTCTTCTCACACCGTCTCCTGACTCCTAAGGAGCTCTCCATAAGGTTTATCTTTGAAGGGAGAGACCCGGGATCCATCCTCTCAAAGTTCAGCATGAACCCGGCATTGTACGGACATGGAGTTCAGGCCCTGTCGCGGTATGAGGAGATGGAGGCCGGGCTGACTGAGTTTGACGGGTTTACCGGCGGGATTGCCGCCCACTGGCTTTGTATCGCACAGAGAGGGACCTCCCCCACCTCTCTTGAGGATTATGCCCGGTGCCCGTTCGCCTATTTTGCCCGCCACGTACTCGGTCTTCAGAGACTGATGCAACCTGAGATGATCTTTGAGATACCCCCGCTGGATATCGGGAGCATTTGTCACAAGGTATTGAGGCGGTTCTATGCAAGGGGGGTGGAGAGGACCCCATCGCCTGCGGAGATAGAGAGGTCTCTTCAGGAGGATATGACTGCCGTATTCCTGGAATACCGGGAGACCAACCCTACGGGATATCCGCTGGTATGGGAGATATTACAGGAGAGGCTTTCAGGGCTTCTTAAATCGATGATCCAGGACGACCTGGACGAGATCTCCCGGTCAGGATTCATCCCCCACAGCTTTGAGGTCGATGCCACAGGATGCCTTATGGAAGATCTCCCTGAGGATATGCGCGACATCTCCCTGCACGGGGTCCTCGACAGGATTGACGTTAAAGAGGATACCGGCCAGTTCAGGATTATTGACTATAAATTCAAGTCCGGGAAGAAGATGCACAATGACGACAAAAATCTTTCCCTTTCAGCTGTACGGGGAAAGAGGCTGCAGCCCCCCTTATATCTCCTGATGGCAATACCCTATCTCAAATATACAGCCGGTATCAAAGACCCGCAGCCGGAAAGGGTAAGCCTTTATTTTTTAGCCCCGCGATGGTCGGTTGCGGAGGATGGCGAACCCCGTTCTGAATTTCCAGGAGATTGCTGGCACACACCGCTTGGTGAAAGGATAACGGCTACGGTGGCCCTTTTGTTGAGGGGGATCCAGGAGGGATTGTTCTTTATCTTGCCGGGTGATTACTGCAGTCACTGTGACTATTCTGCCGTCTGCCGGAAGAATCACTTTCCGTCACGATATCGTGCAGAGCGGGATGTCCGGGTTAAACCATACTATGCGATAAGGAAGCAGAAGATATGAAGGGCCTTTCGGATGCAGAGGATAGAAGGCTTGCGGTCACGACTTTTGACAAGAATATTGTGGTGACGGCCGGGGCAGGTACAGGGAAGACCACACTGCTGGTGGAACGCATTCTTCATCTCCTGATGCGTGAGCCTGATCCTTTGAAGATTACAGACATCGTTGCCCTCACCTTCACCAATAAGGCGGCCAATGAGATGAAGATACGCCTGAAGGAGCGGCTGCAGGGACTCATCTCCGCCCCTGTCCTCCAGGGGGCGCCGCACGATGAAGACCCTGTACTGCAGGACCTCAGGGACAGATACGGACTCAGCAGGGACAAGATCGAAGCGAGGGCACATGATGCGGCCAATGACCTTGAGATGGCCCAGATAGGCACTGTGCACAGCTTTGCCGGGCACATCCTCCGCCTTTATCCGATAGAGGCGAGGATGGACCCCAAATTTCAGGATGACGATGGTTCTGAGTTTGAGGCGCATTTTGAGCGGGAGTGGGAGGGGTGGCTGGATGTTGAGTTGTCTTCAGTATCGCCGCACCGGGGGCTATGGAAGAGGGTACTCCATTCGATCGGATTGGAGTCCTTGGAATCCTTTGCAAAGGAGCTCTGCAGGGAGAATATTCCGATCCCCCGCCTCTCATTATATTTCGATAATCAGGCGCAGAGTCTCGAAGTGGAGAGATGGATAGCCGGGATGAGGGAGAGGGCAGAACGCCTCCTGTCGGTCTATACCAAAACGAGGAAGGTGGAGCAGTTTCTGAAAGGGTCATATGAGGTATTTGATCACCTCCTCTCAAAGAAAGAGGCAGTCCCCGTGATGGAGGGGACCCTCTCCGGTTCCCCTCCATCCGGCTGGAGCGAAGAAGACTTCCGGGAGGCGAAACAGATCATCAGGGCGGCCAGGGGTCTCTCCTCTGCTGACGCCCCCTTTTTCAGGAGCCTCTTAGAACTTCTATTGCCCTTTGTGACAGAGACCAGGAGAAGGTTTACGGCCTCAGGTTATATCTCCTTTGACGGACTCCTCACCTCTTGCAGGGACCTTTTGAAGACGCATCTCAGGGTGCGGGAAGAGTTGAAACAACGGTTTAAGGCGTTATTGGTTGACGAGTTTCAGGATACAGACCCCATCCAATATGAGATCATCCTCTATCTCTCAGAAATCCTGGGACGCCATGAGGCAGAGTGGCACAAGATACGGTTGACTCAGGGGAAGCTATTTATCGTCGGGGACCCGAAGCAGTCTATCTATGCCTTTCGCAGGGCCGATATCGAGGCCTATTCCCGTGTGGTGGAGATGATCATTTCGGGACAGGGCGGGATTCAGGCAGGCCTTTCAACCAATTTCAGGAGCCATGACCGGATCATCGATGTTGTGAATGAACTCTGCGGGCATCTGATCCGGCGGCGTGAACTCCTTCAGCCGGAGTATATCCCTCTCATAGAACATCCGGACCATAAGGCAGGTCTGTCAGGACAGAGGGTTGAGCTAAGGATTGTGGATGGCCGGGGGGTGGAAGATATGGATGCCTCGATGGCGACACGGTGTGAGGCAGAGGCCATCGGGAGGTGGTTGAAAGAGGAGGTGATCGGAAAGGAGACCCTTGTGGACTCAAAGGGGGGCAGGGCGCTTGTCTCTCTGCGGCATGTGGCCCTCCTGTTCCGCAAGCTCACAGAGGTCTATGAATATCTTGAGGTGCTCCGGCGATATGAGATCCCTTATATTGTGGAAGGAGAGAGGCATTTCTTTGGGACACAGGAGGTGATCGATTTTGTCAATCTCCTGAAGGCCATAGACAATCCCTTTGACAGGGTGGCCTTAGTGGGTCTCCTCCGGTCTCCGCTGGGCGGGCTGTCTGACAGGGCGATCTATGAACTGGGCAGGTTATCCCTGCTGGACTATCACATTCCGGAGGAAGAGTTATCGAAGGGGGGCAGCCATCTTCTCCCGGAGCTCTATAGGATATTGAGAAGGCTTCATCATGAGGCAGGGGCCATGCCCCTTACAGACGCCATCCACCATATCTTTGAGTCCCTGCCGGCGCTTGAGTTTGCCGCGTCTTCCTTCCAGGGGGAACAGGCCGTAGCAAACCTGATGAAGATACAGAGGATCGCAGAGTCCCTCAGCGCCCGGTCCAATCTCACACTCAAAGGTTTTACATCTTTGTTGGAGACAAAGGTTTCAGGCCTGGAAAAGGAGGGGGAGAGTCCGTTGGCAGAGGAGACGGTTGATGCCGTGCGGGTATTGAGTATCCACAAGGCGAAGGGGCTTGAGTTTCCTGTGGTCATACTGGCTGGGATGCACAGCTCTCTGAAGGGGGGTGAAGACCAGGTCAGCGTGATCCATGACTGGTCACGAAATGAGATAGGATTTAAGGTGGAGGGGTTTAGAAATCCTGCGGCCGTGATGCTGCAGGAGAGGGGATTGCTGCGGGATGAGGAGGAGCAGAAGAGACTCCTCTATGTCGCCATGACAAGGGCACGGGAATGCCTTGTCCTGTCAGGGACCCTGTACGGGAAGGGGAACAGAGGCAGTTTCCTGTCACTGCTGAAGGAGGGCATGGGCGATGCCCTGGGAGAGAAGTCTGTCCGTGAGATAGAGACCGGGAAGGGGAGGATAAGGCAGTCTGTTATAGACGTTGCTGATTGCATCCCCAACTACAGTTCAAAGAAGGCTCGTAAATCAGACGGCAGAGGCCAGAGATCAGAGGCCAAAGGGGATCGATATGGGGACGTTACATCGGAGGAGATAGGGGCATTCGCTGATCTGTGGCAATCGAGAGACCACCGGTATGCGGCCATCCGCCGTAAGGCCCTGTTTGTGACCCCATCGGGGATGCCATCGGGGATAGAAGAAGCGGAGGAGGCTGAGCCGGCCCCGAAGAAGGCAGAGGTTGCTGAGGAGGATACAGCGGCAAGGGAACGAGCCGGCCTCATAGGGACGATAGCCCACGCTGTTCTTGAACACTGGGACTTTGGAAGGGATACGTCGTTATTTAAAGAGGCGATAGATGATGCCTGTCTTAAATTAATTCCCACATGGTCTGCAAATAAAACGCCCATGAGCCACAGGCCCACAAAGGGCCATGAAAATCCAGCATGTCACCCTGAACTTGTTTCAGGGTCTCTTGGGAAGGAGATCCCGAAACAAGTTCGGGATGACAGGGAGGCTGTATTTTCAGATGAAACATCGTCAATCATTGTAGAACTCAATGGGATATTTGATTCCTTCTCTGCCTCCCCTGCCTATGATGCGTTGAAGAGGGCAACGATTATAGGGAGGGAGGTCCCCTTCGTCATGCCGTGGAGCGGACAGGTGGTGGACGGGGTTATTGACCTGATATACCGGGAGGGGGGGCGCCTCTATATAGCGGACTATAAGACAGATAAGATCTCAGAGGGGGGGA
>JACROQ010000132.1 GCA_016214375.1 Nitrospirota bacterium
CGATACATGACCGCCTGACCATAGAGGTTACCAGGGGATGTACCCATGGATGCAGATTCTGTCAGGCCGGGATCACCTACCGGCCTGTGCGTGAGAGAAGCCCTGAGAAGATATTAGAGATTATTGATGCCTCTTTAAAGAACACCGGTTATGAAGAGGTCTCCCTCTCCTCTCTCAGCACAGGGGATTTTGCCTGCCTGACCAGTCTTTTAACCTCTCTGGTGGGAAGATATGGCACTGAACACGTTGCATTCTCCCTCCCCTCCCTGCGCATCGGCACGCTGACCCCGTCCATCATTGACCAGGTCACAGACTCAAAGAATGCAAGTTTTACCATAGCCCCGGAGGCAGGGACCGAACGCCTGCGCAAGGTGATCAACAAAGAGATGGACTAAGGGGTCTTTCTGACCACAATCGATGACGTATTCAGAAAAGGGGTCAAATCCGTAAAGCTGTATTTCATGATAGGCCTCCCTACCGAGGAGATGGAGGATTTGGAGGGGATTGTCTCCCTGGCCAGGAGGGCAAAGGATGTCGGGAACCGGTATGGAAAAGGGGGAAGGGATATCACGGTCAGCGTATCCACATTCGTCCCCAAGTCTCACACCCCATTTCAGTGGTATGGACAGACAGCAAAGGGGGAGATAGAACAGAAGATCGAATATCTGAAGGGCAGACTGAAGAAGATGAGGGTCTCTTTCAAATGGCACAGGACCGAGATGAGTTATCTGGAGGCGGTCTTCTCGCGGGGGGACCGGAGGCTGGGAAAGGTGATCGAGGCCGCATGGCGGTCCGGCTGCCGGTTTGACAGTTGGACAGAGAGGCTGGACTTCCATAAATGGAAGGAGGCATTTGCCCAATGCGATATAGACCCTGACTTCTATGCCTCACGGCAGATCCCCATAGATGAGACACTCCCCTGGGAACATCTCAGCGCCGGGGTGACAAAGGACTTCCTGATCAAGGAATATAAAAGGGCAGTCGCAGGCCGGCTGATCCCTGATTGCCGGTACGGATCCTGTCCGAACTGTGGCGTGTGCGACATGGAGGCGGTCCGGGGAGAAAGACCGGACGGGATAAGGCCGATCGCGAGAAGGCCGGAGGAGAAGTCAGAAGCAAGAAACCAGAAACCAGAAACCAGAAGTCAGAAGCAAGAAACCAGAAACCAGAAAATCCGGAATCCGGTCAAGCTCAGGATACAATACTCAAAGACCGGAGACTTAAGGATGCTGTCACAGCTTGAGATCATGAATACCTTCATGCGGGCCTTAAAAAGGGCGCAGATGCCCACCGCATTCTCTGAGGGATTCCACCCGCACCCAAAGATCTCCTTTGGCCCTGCCCTGCCTGTGGGGATGGAGAGTATCTGTGAATATATGGATGTGGAATTCACACGTCCTTTCCCCCCTGATCAATTTAAGGAGGGGATGAACAGATGCCTGCCCGAAGGCCTTAAAGTGCTGAGCGCTGAAGAGATCCCGTATCATGCCCCTTCGCTCAATTCATCTATCACCTTTTATGCCTACGAGATCCAGTTGAACGGGATTGATATTTCATCATTGCAAGAGACCTTTCAACTCTCTAACCTCGGGGAACTATGGACCCGGAGGGTCGTGGAAAAGGACGGCAGGAAGATCCTGCGCGAGATCAATGCCCGGCCGTTTATAGAAGAGATCCGGTGGATAGAAAAGGATGTCCTTTTTCTCTTGTTGAGATCAAAGGGCGGGGAGTGCTGCCGCCCTTCTGATGTACTGAGCGCCCTCTTTAAGGTCGCCCCGGATAATCCGGGGGTCAGGATAAGACGTACCGGTCTTTATGGAAAGGGAACGGATGCGCAACATTACACAAAAAGTATGGAGAAGATATGTCTACAGAAATCATCATAAATGCTGCAAGTGAAGAGACGAGGGTTGCCGTATTAGAGAACAAGGAGGTTGTCGAGCTCTACATCGATCGCAGGAGGGAGAGCGGTATTGCGGGCAATACCTATAAAGGCAAGGTGGTCAAGATCCTTCCCGGGATACAGTCGGCCTTTGTAGATATCGGGCTTGAGAAGGCCGCCTTCTTATACGTCAGCGATGCCGGGGCTGATGCGGAAGAGTATGCCCGGATGATCGAAGAAGAAGGTCTGGAAGGGAGGACCGAGTTTAAAACCCAGCACAGCATCGAAGATATATTACAGGAGGGCCAGGAGATCATGGTCCAGGTCTCAAAGGAACCTATAGGCACCAAAGGGGCCCGCATCACATCCTACCTCTCTCTCCCCGGAAGATACCTTGTCCTGATGCCCACCGTAGAACACATCGGCATTTCAAGACGCATCAAGGACGGCAAAGAGCGGGCACGGCTGAAAGAGATCGTACAGTCGATCAGGAAGCCGGGCATGGGTTATATCATCAGGACTGCGAGCGAAGAGGTGGACCGGGAGTCTCTCACCGCAGATGCCGAGTTTCTCGAACTCCTGTGGGAGAATATACAGAGAAAAAAAGAGGGGGTGTCAGCCCCTGCCCTCCTCTATTCTGAACTCGATCTGACATTTCGCACGGTACGTGACCTCTTTACCAGCAAGGTGGACCGTCTCGTCATTGATTCCAGGTCAGAATATGAAAGGATCAAGGAGTTTGTCCGTCTATACCTTCCGGGGATGCTGCCGAGGCTGGAACTGCATGAAGGGGAAGAGCCCATCTTTGAGGCCTATGACATCGAGGCAGAGATCAACAGGGCCCTGGACAAAAAGGTCTGGCTGAAGTCAGGGGGATATATCGTCATCGACCACGCAGAGGCCCTGACAGTGATCGACGTGAATACCGGGAAATATGTCGGAAAGAGGGACCCTGAAGAGACGATTACCCAGACCAATTTAGAGGCGGTCAAGGAGGTGGCCTATCAGTTACGGCTCCGGAATATCGGCGGGATCATCATCATCGACTTCATTGATATGGAGAAGGAAAAGAACAGGGAAAAGGTATTCAATGCCATGCAGGAGGCCTTTGCAAAAGACCGTGCAAGGACCAATATCATCCGGATGTCAGAGTTGGGCCTCATCGAGATGTCCCGGAAAAGGACCAAGGAAAACCTGATGCGGACCCTCTGTGAACCCTGCAACTACTGCGGGGGCCGGGGATATACAAAGTCGGTCACTACCATCAGCTATGAACTCTTCAGAAAGATCAGAAAGCTGTCCCGCATCACAAAAGATAAAAAGATTTTAGTAACCGTCCACCCCAGTGTCGCCAATTTTATCTTTGATGAAGAAAGACAGATCATCGAAGAGCTGGAAAAGGAGTATCAGAAACGGATCGTAATCAAAGGGGATCCAGGCATCCATGTCGAGGAGTACGACATCCTCACCCTATGACATCACAGGCCGGATCACCTCTTTATAGCTTTTAAAGTGTACGGCCACATCTTCCTTGATCTGAAGCCACCGGTCGACAGCGATATTGAGAAACGCCTCAGAAATCGCAGGATCAAACTGGCTGCCGCTGCACCGCGCAATCTCTTCCCGGGCGTCCTGGTCTGTAAGGGCCTTCCGGTAAGGCCTGTCTGTCGTCATGGCATCGTACGTATCCGCGACGGCAAATATCCTCGCGCCTATCACAATATCCTGATCCTTCAGACCCTGCGGATATCCGGCGCCATCGTATCGCTCATGGTGATGCAGCATGATCAGGGCCGCATCCCTGAGAAAGGGGATGTGTTTTAACATCCGGTATCCATACTCTACATGCTTGCGCATCTCGGTCCACTCCTCCTCTGTCAGCTTCCCCGGCTTCCACAATACAGAATCAGGGACCCCTATCTTCCCGAGATCATGGAGGAGCGTGCCGCGCCCAAGAATCTCCAAGTCATGCCTCTCAAGACCCAACACACTGCCTATCTCAAGGCTATACCGGACGACACGCTGGGAGTGCCCCTCTGTCTCATTGTCCCGGTAATCCAGCGCCGTAGAAGGGGCATCGAGGGTCGCACTGTGCGTCACATCAATCTCCTCAATGGCCTTATTCGATTCACATATCCTCTCCTGCTCGGTCGTCAGAAGCTGCCGGATCTCCTCTGTCTGCGCCTTCACAATCTCCCCCAGATGTTCCTGATACAGCCGGTTTTCCAGGATCAGCCTTCTCTTCTCCAGCGCATTTCGGACACTCAGCACCACCTCTTCCAGATTAAAGGGCTTGATGAGGTAGTCATACGCCCCCGCCCTTAACGCCTCTATCGCTATACTGACGTTGGATACCGCCGTGATCATCACGACAGCGGTATCGGGATACGTCGTCCTCAATGCCTTGAGGAGTGCAATCCCGTCCATAAAGGACAGGGGTGGTCCCGCATCGTATTCAATGCCTCAAAGGCATTCTCTGCAGGGATTGGACTGTAACCTGAATCTCTCAGCTTCCGGGTGAGGATTTCTCTGATGATGGGCTCATCGTCAACAATCAGTATCTCTGCGGGATTATCCGGCACGCACACCCCATTATATTTGACCTTTTACAGATGCCATATGATAAGTCAACTGTGATCATATTTCAAGGGGAAAGGAGACACCTTTAATGAGTCTGGGCATCCTCTCTTAACCTCGTTTTCTCTAAGATCTCCACCACCTCCTCGTCACTGACCTGAGCAAAATCCAGATAATATGCCCCGACCGCCATAAAATCGCAGGGAGTTTCAAGGCATATGAATTCATCCACATCTTGCCGCAGGGCCGCGGCAGTCTCAGGTGGAGCAACCGGAACCGCCACAACCAACCTCTTGATACCTTCTGCCTTCAGCGTCGAAATCGCTGCCTTCATGGTTGCCCCTGTAGCCATCCCGTCATCAGCGAGTATAATGACCTTATCTTTTAAATCATGTATCTTCCCCCTCTTCCGGTATAAACTGATCCTCCTCCGGATCTCTATCTTCTGGCGGGCAATCTCACCTTCAATGTATTCCTCAGAAACCCCATAGGCCGATATGATGGATTCATTTAAGACAACCCTCCCTGTCTCTGCGACGGCACCGATTGCTAACTCCGGCTGCCACGGCAGGCCTAATTTCCTGACGATGATTACATCAAAGGGACAATTAAGACAGGATGCTATCTCATACCCTGTAACCACACCTCCCCTTGGAAGGGCCAATACAAGGACATCTTTTGCATCCTTATAATTTATTAATGGATTCGCCAGTCTAACCCCTGCATCCCTTCTATCCCTGAATGTTCCAGGCCCCGTATCTAAACCCAACCTCTCATTTTTAAAGGTAACCTTTTTGCTCATTTATTTCCTCTGCTTTACTCTCTATTTTAATTTATCACTTTCCGTCTTTCTTCGCCATCGCCTTCAGAGATTTCCTTAATTTTCCTTATCCTTCCGGCACAGGCGAACTTAATTCCTCCTCATTACCTTTACGTATGAAACAGCAAAGGCCGCCGCAAACAGGACATCTCCAAGGATCAGAAATTCATACCGGTACGGCCCTGGGAGTCGTTGATGCAGCGTGGCATCTGTATCCCGCATGAAAGAGTAGAGTATCATGGCCGCCCCGGCAAAGGTGAGGATATAAGAAGTGGATCCCGGTTTAAAGGAATTCCTTTTTGCGATTGAGTAGGTGATGAGGGCCCCACCAAGGATCATCAACAGGGCTACAGACACCGGGGCAATCACAGGGCTGATCCAGGGAATGGGGATCAGGAACAGGATATCCCATTCGAGCGGGGAGGAAGGCCAACCGATCAGGACCTTGAGCCAGATATAATAAAAGATATCCCAGATACCAAAGAGGAGTAGAAAATGGGCGAATCTTTCCCAGAACTTTCTTCCGGCAAGGGCGGCAACAGAGGTGAGCATAAACAGCGTGGATAGCTCGCGGAGGAGCTCAACGGCGATCATCTTATCCGACATGACTTTCAGCGGGAACCTGAAACCTCCGGGATAGTAGATCTCACGAAGATAGACGACCACGGCAGATTCCACAAAGGCCATGG
>JACROQ010000141.1 GCA_016214375.1 Nitrospirota bacterium
TCCTGGGCGACAGGAAGATCGTCCTGACCCGGGAGCTGACCAAGGTCTTTGAAGAGGTGATCCGCGGCAGGGTTTCAGAGGTGATTGCGAAGATCGAAGGGAGAAGGCTCAAAGGAGAGATGACCCTCCTGCTGGAGGGGGTTCAGGAAGAGGCGGCAGCAGGAGAGGTCCCTGACCTCCATGAATACCTGAAGATGCTGATAGAAGAGAATGGTCTCAGCCTCAAGGATGCCGTCAGCAAGGCATCCAAAGATCTCGACATCCCCAGGAAGAGGGTTTACAAAGAGGCCCTGAGTATGCAAAAATTATAATAATAATGAAGATGAACTCGTAAAAAGTCCTTCACTGTCACCCTGAGCGAAGCGAAGGGTCTGATAACTCATGGTTTATCAGATTCTTCGCTCTGCTCAGAATGACAAAGAATGCTTCTGGCAACTTTTTACGGGTTCATCAATAAAAGGAGGAAAAATGTTTAAAAGGATATCTATAACAGGTTTTATAGCAGGCATTCTCTTTCTGGCCGGCATAGCCCATGCGGCGGCGGTGCCGATGGTGGGGGACAAGGCCCCGGATTTTACCCTGACCTCTGTGACCGGGGAGAAGGAGACCCTTTCCCGGCACAAGGGTTCTATCGTCGTCCTGGGTCTTTTCCATATCTGTGACCCCTGTATGAATCAGGCCACCGAGATGCAGAAGTTACTCAATGAGGGTACGGTAAAGGCCGTTTTCTTAGGGGTCAATACAGACGGGGATACTCAAGGGGATGTGCTGGCCTATCTCAGAGAGTTTAAGACAAAGGTCACCTTTCCGTATCTGATTGATCCGGCCAAGGATGTCAATAAGAAGTATGTCCAGCGTTTCATGCCGACGGTGCTCATCATCGATGGAGAGGGTGTCATCCGCTACAGGGGTTCTGCCACTTCCAAGGATGGGCTTTTGGCGGAGATTAAGAAGATTAGCCGATAGTTGGTGCTGAAAAACGTCCATCTGCGGTGTCAGGACATCGGATTTGAGCCTCAACGTACAGGAAGTACGCCTCGGCTCAAATCCTCGTCCTTCCTTCGGGGTACCCATTGCGGTCGAAGGCCATTGCAATGGGTCGTTGGACGTTTTTGAGCACCAACTTAGCCGATAGGCGGGGTTTTCTAACCCCGCCATCAGATGTGGATTGCCTGCCCCTCGACGGCATGGGCCGCCTCCTTGACAATCTCTGAGAGGGTGGGGTGGGGGAATATGGCGTTGGAGATATCAGAGGCCGTGGCCTCCAGGGACATGGCCAGGGACAGGCCTCCGATTAATTCTGACACGTCAGGCCCGATCATGTGGATGCCGAGGACCTCGCCGTAACTCTTCTCTGCGATCACCTTGACGAAACCAACCTCTTCCTCGCCTGAGAGGATTGCCTTGCTGTTTGCAGAAAAGGGGAATTTCCCGGTCTTGATCTCGTACCCCTTTTCCTCTGCCGCCTGACTCGTCAGACCCATACTGGCCACCTGAGGATAACAGTAGTTGACACTGGGAACCCTTTTGGGATCTACCGGCGGCGCCTCTTCCCCAGCGATCTGCAGGACAGCCGATATCCCCTCCTGCGAGGCCGCATGGGCCAGCAGGGGTGGGCCGATGAGGTCCCCAATCGCGAAGATGCCGGACTGAGAGGTCTCAAACCGTTCATTCACCTTTACAAAGCCCCTCTCAAGCGCAACCCCCGTCTCCTCAAGACCAAGCCCCTCGGTCAGGGGCCGCCTCCCCAGGGCCACCAGCATCTTATCCGCCGTGATGACCTCTTTCTGCCCGGCCTTTGTCTTTATCTCCACATCCACCCGGCCGTCTCTGACCGCCACATGCTCCACCGCGGTCTCTGTCAGGAACTTCATCCCCCTCCTGGCTAAGGTCCTCTGGAGTATGGCGCTGACGTCCCTCTCTGCAAAGGGGAGGATAGAGCCCTTCATCTCAACCACCGTCACAGAGGTCCCCAGGGTATTGTAGAGATAACCAAACTCCACACCGATATCCCCGCCTCCGGAGATGATCAGCGACGAGGGAAGCTCTTCCATCCTCAGGATCTCATCGCTGCCAAGGACATATCTCTTATCAAAGGGGATCCAGGAAGGCGCCGCTGAGACCGAGCCGGTGGCCAGGATGATATTTTTCCCCCTGACCGCACCAATCTCTTTCCCCTCCTTGAGAAGGAGCACTGTTTTCTGCGGGGTAATCCGCCCCTCGGCCTCGATCAACTCTATCTTGTTTTTCTTTAAGAGATATCTGACGCCATTATGGAGTCTCCCGACAACGGCATCTTTCCTCTGGCGGATCAGGGCAAGATCGATCTCTACCTGACTGGTCTTGATTCCGAACTCGTGTGACCTCTTACAGAGGTGATAGAGATAGGCAGAGTAGAGGAGGGACTTTGTCGGGATACATCCCCGGTGGAGGCAGGTGCCGCCGACCTTTTCCTTTTCCACAAGGCAGGTCTTAAGCCCTGATTGTGCGGCCTTAATCGCGGACACATAACCGCCTGGGCCGCCGCCGACAATGACGAGATCAAATTCCCTTTCCGGTGTAGACATAACGGCAAGATAACAGTTTCAGAGGGGTGAGTCAAGGAGTTGCCTTATACAAAGGAGGCAGGGGCTTTTCAGTCTTTACAAAATCTTCATCTCTCTGTAACATGGGTGTAACATAGGGCGGGTACTATCAGGGCACCATTAAA
>JACROQ010000140.1 GCA_016214375.1 Nitrospirota bacterium
ATTTTTCGCTTCGCTTGCAGTGTTTGCATTGAGCGAAGCGAAAAATGCGAGTACTGCCTTGTCCTGCTTATAAAATGGCGAGGTTAGAAAACCCCACCTATCGGCTCATATAAGTAAAAAAACAGATCCTTCGCTTCGCTCAGGATAAATGTAACTCAATTTAAAATTTTATTGTAGTTCCACGTAGTTTATGCTAATTTCCTCTAAAAACGCAAGGAGTCTATGCATTCTTCCAGGGATTATCTGAAGGTATTCCGCAGCCGCAACATCTCGGTCTTGCTCTTCTTGGGTTTTTCTTCAGGCCTGCCATTGGTATTGACCTCCGGGACCTTGCAGGCGTGGATGACCATGGATGGTGTGGACCTCCGGGCCATCGGCATCTTCTCTCTGGTTGGTTTACCCTATACGCTGAAGTTCCTCTGGTCTCCAATCATGGATCGCTTTGTCCCCCCTCTGCTTGGAAGGCGAAGGGGATGGATCGTCCTCACCCAGATCGCAATCATGCTGGGCATTGTGGCGATGAGTCTTAACTCTCCCAGGAACGCTTTATGGCTCATGGGGGCGATAGCCCTGATCGTTGCCTTCACCTCTGCCTCGCAGGATATTGTGGCGGACGCCTACCGCTCTGATATCCTCCATGAACAGGAGCGCGGTTTAGGCGCCGCTGTGTTTGTAACCGGCTATCGGATTGCGATGCTTGTGGGGGGGGCCGTGGCCCTGATCCTCTCGGACCAGATCGGCTGGCAGAAGACCTATCTCCTCATGGCAGGGTTGATGACCGTGGGGATGCTGGCCGCATTCTTCGGGAACGAGCCTCAGGATGATGGAACTCATCCCAAAACCTTGCAGGAGGCTGTGTGGGGACCTCTGCACGATTTCTTTTCCAGACCAGCCGCCATGGTCATCCTCCTTCTGATCGTCCTGTATAAACTCTGTGACGCCTATGCAGGGACGATGACCACGCCATTTCTACTGCGAGGGGTCGGTTTTTCAGCAACAGATGTGGGGACGATCAATAAAGGGCTGGGATTAGTCTCTGTGATTTTTGGCGCCATGGCAGGAGGGACCCTGATGGTCCGCCTCGGCCTCTTCCGCTCCCTGATGATATTTGGTATATTGCAGGCATTGTCCAACCTCTCCTTTATATTGTTAGCATGGACCGGGAAGAGCTATGGGATGCTGATCTTTGCAGTAGCCTTCGAGAATCTGAGCAGCGGCATGGGAACCGCCTCCTTTGTATCCCTGCTGATGGCCCTCTGCAACCAGCGCTACAGCGCCACACAGTATGCCCTGCTCTCATCCCTCTCTGCCTTAGGGCGGACCTTCATCGCCCCTACTTCCGGCTATGTGGTAGAGTCGCTGGGATGGTCGGTCTTTTTTTTGATTACCGCACTGTCGGCAATCCCGGGCTTATGGTTGTTGTGGCAGTACCGGTCAGTGATAACTGAGTTGAGACATGATACAATCGATCCGGCGATTTCAGAGAAGTAGTCGCCCGATTTATCGGGCTTTAAGAGGTTGTAGTTGCCTGATTCATCAGGCTTGTATAAATGGTATTTGAGGGTTGCAGATTCCAGAGCCAGGGCTCACAAAGGATGATGAAAATACCCTCCCCTTCAAGGGGAGGGACAAGGGTGGGGATGGGGTATTTTCAGGTGAACCGTCATGATCCCCAGGCTCACAAAGAACTATGAGAATGTCACCCTGAGCCGGAGGCGAAGGGTCTGAAGTGTCAGATTCTTCGCTACGCTCAGAATGACAGGACGGGATTTTCGAGTGAACATCATTGACATCCATACACACGGCATCGGCGGCTATGATACCCGGAGGGCCACTGAAGAAGAGATTCTTAAGATGGCTGAGATACATGGCTCTTCCGGCGTCTCTGCGATCCTGCCCACAATTTACCCGGATACCATTCAAGTGATGCGTGAGAACATGCTGGCAGTCAAAAGGGCGATGGCCATCCAAAGGTCAGAGAAACGAGACCCCCCTTTACAAAAGGGGGGCAGGGGGGATTCTCCCGCAGCCATCCTCGGCATCCATCTCGAAGGCCCATTCCTTAATCCTGCAAAGTGCGGCGCCCTGAATGCGGCGATATTTATCGAACCCACGGAACATCACTTAGATGAACTCCTCGATGGCCTCGAAGATGTCGTAAAGATCATCACCATTGCCCCTGAGCTGGATGGGGCGACAAGATTGATCCGCAAGATCTCGGACAGAGGGATCATCGCAAGCATGGGACACACTGACGCGACCTACAACGAGGCAGAGGCAGGATTTAACGCAGGGGCTAAAGGGATCACCCATATCTTTAACGCCATGCGGGGTCTTCATCACAGAGAGCCTGGCATTGCTGGCTTTGGATTACTCAATCAGGATATCTTTATTGAAGTGATCGCTGACCCCTTTCATCTCAACCCAAAGACCTTAGAGCTGATCTTCAGGACAAAAAATCCCGACAGGATCATCCTCGTCTCCGACTCGGTCAAAGGGACAAAAACTTTGGAGTGTGAAAAAGAGCAGGGCGTTGTGGATGACTCCGGAAGACTTCAGGGCGGCGCTATGACCATTGCAGAATCCTCACAGAGATTGATAGAACTTGGATTTGATAAAGGTGCTGTCAGAAAGTGCATATCGGAAAATCCTGAGGTGTACCTGGTGTAGAATTCTTCTCTGTAATATGATAATCTCTCATGGGTACTTGGTTTTTCAAAAATGAGAACGAAGATGAAAAATCTTGAAGAGATAAAACAGCAAATTTCAGAGCATAAAGAGATTTTGAAGGAAAAGTTTGCAGTCAAAGAAATCGGGATCTTTGGTTCTTATGTGCGGGGTGAGTATGAAGAAACAAGCGATCTTGACATCCTTGTAGAGTTTAGCAAACCCATAGATTTTTTCAAATTCCTCGATCTCGAAGAATATCTGGAAAGACTTTTAGATGTTAAAGTTGATTTAGTCATGAAAAAGGTCCTTAAGCCTGCGATAGGAAGGTACATCCTGGATGAGGTTGTCTATGTCTGAAAGTAAAAGGACATTTATTGACTATGTAAAGGACATAATGATTGAGATTGAGAATATAGAGGGCTTTACACAGGGGATATCGTATGAAGAGTTTATAAAAGACAAGAAGACCGTTTATGCAGTCATCAGGTGTTTCGAGGTCATAGGAGAGGCGGTAAAGAATATACCGGATGAAATACGTCTGAAATATCCTGAGGCTCCATGGAAGCGAATAGCAGGCATGAGGGACAAATTGATTCACGGATATTTTGGTGTGGATTATGAAACACTCTGGGAGACCATAGAACTAAGAATCCCGGAAATAAAACCACATTTTAAGAAGATTTTAAAAGAGCTTGGAGAAGAAAAATAGGGAAGATGTAGTTGGAGGTGCCCGATGCCTATGGAATCAAAATCAGACTACCTCGGAGGAGCAGCCAGGCGAAAACCAAATTCCCTGCCAAGGTCATCCGGCGTAAATCGGTAACGGACGGAGGTGCGCATCCCCCATGCTTTATTGAGCATAGAACCACCACGCGACGGACGGTATTGACTCCCTGGTGCCCCCTTTGGGTTATCTTTGGGACTGGTCCTGTAATATTCAGCCTCATAATAGTCACCTACCCACTCCTGGACATTACCGCACATATCATGGATCCCAAGTCCATTGGCCTTCTTCTGTCCCACCGGGTGGGTCTTCCCATCGGAGTTGCCGCGACTCCAGGCATATTCGTCCACTTCATTTTCGTTATTTGTCCCTGCCCACTTCTCTTTCTTTCCTCCGCTCCTTGCGGAATACTCCCATTCTGCCTCTGTGGGAAGGCGGTACTTCCCTCCACTCTGGCGGTTTAATCTCCGTATAAACTCCTGTGCGGCATTATAGCTGACATTCTCCACCGGGCAATCATTACACTTTATATGGAACGATGGATTATCTCCCATGATCTTGCTCCACTCACCCTGGGTTACTTCATACCTACCCATATAGAAATCAGACACGCAGGCCGGGTGCAGCGGC
>JACROQ010000024.1 GCA_016214375.1 Nitrospirota bacterium
TTATAATTTTTGCATACTCAGGGCCTCTTTGTAAACCCTCTTCCTGGGGATGTCGAGATCTTTGGATGCCTTGCTGACGGCATCCTTGAGGCTGAGACCCTTCTCTTCTATCAGCACCTTCAGGTATTCATGGAGGTCAGGGACCTCTCCTGCCGCCGCCTCTTCCGGAGCCCCCTCCAGCAGGAGGGTCATCTCCCCTTTGAGCCTTCTCCCTTCGATCTTCGCGATCACCTCTGAGACCCTGCCTCGAATCACCTCTTCAAAGATCTTGGTCAGCTCCCGTGTCAGGACGATCTTCCTGTTGCCCAGGACCTCTGCGATATCCCTCAGGGTTGAGGCCAGCCTGTACGGGGCCTCGAAAAGGATGAGGGTGCGTCTCTCTGTGGAAAGCTCCCGGAGCTTCTTTTGTCTTGCCGTCCTTTTTGCAGGCAAAAAGCCCTCAAAGACAAAGGCGTCGGTCGGGAGGCCTGAGATAGATAAGGCCGCTATAGATGCCGTAGGGCCAGGGACCGGCGTTACCTTGATCCCCTCTTCGATCGCCCGGTTAATCAGGTAGTAACCAGGGTCTGAAATCCCAGGCGTGCCGGCGTCAGAGACTAAGGCAATGTCGCGCCCCTCCTTTAACCTGCTGATCAGGATCTCCGCCTTCTCCTCCTTATTATGATCATGGTAGCTCGTCTGCGCCGTAGAAATATTGTAGTGCTGGAGGATCTTCTGGGTATGGCGTGTGTCCTCTGCGGCGATGATCTGGACATCCCTCAGGATATGGAGGGCGCGGAGGGTGATATCTTCAAGATTCCCGATGGGGGTGCTGACGATGTAGAGGGTTCCGGCTATTTTCTGATTCACTCTATATCACTGACATCCAGGACCGCGATATAAGGGAGATTCCTGTATCTGTCCTGGTAGTCCAGCCCATAACCGATGACATATTTATTGGGTACAGTAAAACCAATGTAATCGATCGGGATCTCATGTTTTCTCCGCTCAACCTTATCGAGGAGTGCGCACAGTTTTAATGACCGGGGGTTTTTGGCCTTTATGCTCTTGTACAGATAACTGAGGGTAAGCCCTGAATCGACAATGTCTTCGACCAGAAGGACATTTTTTCCCTTTATCGGGGAGGAGAGGTCCGAGATGATCTTGACAACACCGCTCGAGCTTGCCCTTGCCCCATAGGTTGAGACCATCATAAAGTCCACATCTACCGATATGTGGATGTTTCGCACAAGATCTGCAAAGAAGACATAGGCCCCTTTGAGCAGGCAGATCATGACAAGCTCCTTGCCCTCATAATCCGCAGTGATCTTTGTCCCCAGCTCCCTGATCCTCTTTTCTATCTGGCGCTGGGTGATAAGGGGTTTGCCGAATATCCTCTCCATGTCTACCTTCCTTTCTTTCTATGCCGCGTTCTTAAACGCGGTGACCTGTAATATCTTCTCTGCAGCAGGGGTCACCTTAAACCTCTCATCGGTTCGATGCCCAATGATCCACAGGATACCCTCAGCAGAGGCCAGCACCGGTATGATCTCCCTATCTCTTCGGAGGACCTTCAGATCTATAAAATACTCCTTGATCTTCTTTCTCTTTCCGCCCATCCCCCGTGGACAGAAGTGATCGCCTGGCCTGCGGCTCCGGACAACGAGGGGGAGAGAAAACTTATCCATATCGAAACAGGCCCTGTAACGATCTTTCCCCTCAAACCCTTTATCGCCTTTATCATACGACGGGCCATCCAGGATAACGGTGCTGATCGTCATCCCCGCCTCGGGTATCGGGGTGTCTCCAGGTATGGCAACATCATAGGTATAGGGGGGGGTATGTATTGTACGGGGCCTTAAATAGACACCCAGGACCTCACCTTCTCTCCTGACCCTGAGGTCATGCGGTAAATGGACCTCCCCTGTTTTATCCTTCTCCAGAAGGGCCAACGAGTCTTCTATGTGCCTGAAGGATAAGGCGCCCGCATCTTCGCCTGCGATAGATTCAACGGCATGCCGCAATCTCCTTCTTTGAACCGGATAGGCCAGGGAAGCAAGCCGCAGGGCATCAAGGGTTATGGATTCCGCTGTCCTGCTGATCACCACATCCGGGTAGAGCCTTTGGATATATTTATCAAGGAAGGTATCCTCATCCCTCAATATCGTCAGGTTCCGCATTAACGTAGACATAATATTGGGGTTATACTCCTTCGCAAGATACGGGATGAGATCAAGACGTATCTTGTTCCTGAGGTAGACCTTGCTCAGATTTGAGGAGTCGATCCTGTACCGGATATTCCTCTCCGAAAGAAACCCCATGACCTCTTCACGGGTCAACTCAATCAGGGGCCGTATGATCTTATCCCTGACCGGGGGGATGCCGGAGAGCCCGTGCGGGCCTGCCCCTTTAAGGAGCCGTATCAGAAGGGTCTCCACCTGGTCATCTGCCGTATGCCCGAGGGCAATCCTGCCGGCGCCTGTCTCACCGGCGGCCCTGGAAAAGAATTCATAACGAACCTTGCGGGCCCCTGCCTGCTTCGACAGGCCTGTCTTCTTAAGATAGGCCGGAATGTCTGCATATTCCACATGCAGGGGGATACCGAGAGATTCTCCTATGGCCCGGACAAACCGCATGTCTTCGTCTGCCTCACTGCCGCGGAATCCATGATGGAGATGGGCGATGTGGAGCGAGAGGGAGTATTCCTGCCGGAGTTCTTTTAACAGGTACAGGAGACACACAGAGTCGGGACCGGAGGAGACACCCACCAACACCGTGTCGCCTTCTTTCAGCATATGATAACGGGCAACCGTCCCCCGCACCTTCTGGATCAACTTAAACGTCATGTCTTTTCCTTCTGGCTTCTGGCTTCTTGCTTCTTGCTTCTATCTTCTGACTTCTTGCTTCTTCCTTCTAGCCTCTTGCTTCTATCCTCTGGCTTCTTGCTTCTTGCTTCTATCTTCTGACCTCTTCTCTCAGGACTTCCTTTGCCCTCTCCACGTCCTCTCTGATCTGCCGGATAAGGGTCTCCTTATCCTGAAACCTCCGTTCTTCCCGGATCATCTTGACAAAGAGGATCTTCAGGTGCTCATGATAGAGTGTGCCTCCAAAATCAAACAGGTTCACCTCCACTCCCACCTTCTCGCCGGCAAATGTGGGCTGCGTGCCGATATAGCAGGCCCCGTCTATCGTCTCATTCCCGTGCACCACCTTTACCGCATAGATCCCCTCCTCAGGAAGGGTCTCATCTACTGTGTAGATATTGGCCGTCGGATATCCGAGTTCCATCCCCCGATGGTGACCCGGCGTCACGATCCCCTCAATGGCATAATAACGGCCTAACAACCTGGCGGCCTTGTCCACCTCCCCTTTGGCCAGGTGTTCCCTGATCCTGGAACTGCTGACCCTGTGGCCATCGATCTCTACCGGCCCCACGACCCCGACTTCAAAGCCCAAGCCCTTTCCCCTCTCTCTCAGGAGATCAATATTCCCTTCGCGGTCTTTGCCGAAGATATAGTTCGGCCCTATAAGGACCACCTTGGCCCCTATCTTCTCGCTGAGGACAGTCCTTATAAACTCATCCGCAGACTGCCGGGCAAATTCTATTGTAAAATCGCCGCAGATGACTACCTGGATACCGAGAGACTGGAAGATCTCTATCTTTTCCTGAAGGGAGATGAGAAGCCTTGGGGCCTTTTCAGGCCTTAATACCTTCAAGGGATGGGGTTCAAAGGTAATGACAACGCTTGTGCCGGCAAGTTCATTGGCATGCCTGATGACTCTGTTAAGGAGTCCCTGATGCCCTAAGTGGACACCATCAAAATTCCCGATGGTGACGACAGGTCTTATAAGTCCGCGTGGAATGGCAGAGATGCCCCTGATAATATTCAACGATGCAGCTTACCTCCCCTGCTCCTGCAAGGCACGGGCAGCCTCCTTTGCAAAATAGGTGAGTATCACGTCTGCCCCGGCCCTTTTTATAGATGTAAGGATTTCCATCATCACACGCCCCTCGTCGATCCAACCAAGACGGCCGGCAGCCTTGACCATGGCATACTCTCCGCTCACATTGTACGCGGCGACAGGCATATCCCATCGCTCTTTTATCTTACAAATGATATAGGTAGGCTAAGGCCGGTTTTACCATGACCATATCAGCCCCCTCTTCGATGTCCAGGGCAGCCTCCCGCATCGCCTCTCTCGAATTTGCCGGGTCCATCTGATAAGACCGCCTGTCCCCGAATTGCGGCGTGGACTCTGCCGCCTCTCTGAAGGGCCCGTAGAAACCCGATGCGTACTTTGCGGTATAGGAGAGGATAGGGAGGTGCTCAAACCCGTCTCCATCGAGAACCTTCCTGATCGCAGACACCCGGCCGTCCATCATATCGGACGGGGCAATAATATCTGCCCCCGCCTTTGCATGGGACAGGGCCTCCTTTGCCAGCAATTCCACGGTCGGATCATTGAGGATCTGCCCCCCTTTAACAACACCGCAATGGCCATGATCCGTATACTCACAGAGGCAGACATCTGTTATGACGAGCAGCTCCGGAACACTGTCCTTGACCGCCTTAATGGCCTGCTGGACAATCCCGCCTGAAGAGTATGCCTCTGAGCCGGTCTCGTCTTTATGTTCCGGTATGCCAAATAAGATGACGGCAGGGATGCCCAGACTGCTGACCTCCTTTGCCTCGGTAATGACCTGGTCAACTGAGAGCTGAAAGCTCCCCGGCATCGAACTGATCTCACGCCGTATGTTCCTCCCAGGAACAACAAAGAGCGGATATATCAGGTCATCTGCAGAGAGTACCGTCTCCCTCACCATCCTCCTGTGTGCCTCTGTCGCCCGCATCCGCCGAAGCCGTGTCGTTGGAAATGCCATAGAAAACTCCTTCTTATTTCTGACTTCTTACTTCTTGCTTCTTGTTTCTTGTTTCTTGCTTCTTGTTTCTTGCTTCTTGTTTCTTGCTTCTTGCTTCTTGCTTCTTGCCTCTTGCCTCTTGCTTCTTATAATATCTAACGATCGCCTCCACCAGATCGTCCACCGTATAGTTATCCGGCACAATATCTGTTTCCAGGTGATACTTCCTGGCCGCATCCACAGTCACAGGACTGATACACGCGATCTTGACCCCCCTGAGGAGTATTTTATACTCCTCTGCCCCAAGGATTTCAATAAAATTTCTGATGCATGAACCGCTGGTAAATGTCACCACATCGATCTCTTTATTTCGAAGCATCGCCTTCAGCCATGAGGTATCTGTTTCAGGGCGTATAATCTTATACACCGGCACAACATCCACCTTCATCCCCATCCTGACAAGCTCTTCCGGCAGTATCTCGCGGCCCATCTGTGCCCGCGGGATGAGGATCTTCTCCCCTGCGGCCCCCATCTCCTGAAACCCGGCGACGATCGCCTCTGCCCTGAACTCTCCCGGGACAAAATCGACCTGCAGCCCGTACTGTTCGACGGCCTCAGCCGTTCTTAAACCTACGGTGCATATCTTAACCCAGGCCAGGGCCTCTTTTATACCCCGCTTGCGCTCCAGCACTCTTCCCATAAAGGCATTCACCCCATTGACACTCGTAAACAGGACCCACTCATACCCTTCCAGATGATCTATCGCAGAGTCTGCCGCATCCCAACTGTCCGGCGGGGCAACCGCGATCACCGGAAATTTTACCGGCATTCCTCCCAGTTTAGAGAGGCGTTCTGAAAACCCATCGGACTGGTCCGCGGGCCTTGTAATAACGATCTTCTTCCCTTCTATCGGCCTATGTCCGCTATCTGGCTTCATATACCTCTCTCAGGATCTCTTCGCCGCCCTGGGCGAGGAGGCTTTCTGCAAGATTCACCCCAACCTCCTCCGGATTATCAACACCGGCCGTCCTCTTTTCTCTGACCATGCGCCCTCCATCCACAGAGGCCACAAGCCCCTCGATTTCCAATACCCCCTGTACGATCGTTGCATAAGCGCCGATCGGCACCTGACAACCGCCCTCCAGCCTTTTCAGAAAGGCCCTCTCTGCCCTAATGCAGATGCGGGTCTCCGGATGATCCATCCCGTTGATCCGTTCAAGGACCGCCGTGTCTCCTTTCCGGCACTCGATACACAAGGCCCCCTGGCCTATGGCCGGCAGGCTTATTGTGGTGGGGAGATATTCTGTAATCCGCTCCTCCCATCCCAGCCTGCGTATGCCTGCAGCCGCAAGGACTATAGCGTCAAAGGCCCCGCTCTCCAGCTTTTTTAACCTCGTGTCCAGGTTCCCCCGGAGCGGTGAAATCCGGAGGTCCGGTCTCTGATTGAGCAATTGAGATATCCTTCGAAGACTGCTGGTCCCGATATGGGCCCCGTGGGGGAGATGGGAGAAACCGCTTCCATCCCTTGAGATCAGGACATCCCGGGGGTCCTCCCTCTTCGGTACTGCGGCGATACAAAGTCCCACGGGAAGATCTGCCGGCATATCCTTCATGCTATGGACGGCGATATCAACCTCATTTTCCAAAAGGGCCTCTTCGATCTCCTTGACGAAAAGCCCCTTGCCGCCTACCTGCGCCAGGGGGACATCAAGGATCTGATCCCCTGTCGTCTTGATCTTTGTTATCGTCACAGAGAGACCCGGGTGTCTTTTCTCAAGCTCAGACTGCACATGCCTCGCCTGCCAGAGGGCCAATTGACTCCCGCGGCTCCCAATCCTGATCTGCTTCATTTGGAAACCCCCCTCCCTGCTGTAGCCGCAACCTTTAGGTTGCGCCATCATGGAACGCAGGCTAAAGCCTGCGGCTACAGTCCCAAAGTCTTTCTTTATTCCTCACTCTGATTATCCTTTTCAGACACCGTTATCTCCAGATTAAAAAGCTTCCTGACCGCCTCGGCATAGAGAAGGCCGTTCGTGGAATGGGCCTCTAATTTCAGAGCAACAAGCGGGTTATGGAGGATCTTATTGATGATGGTATTGGTAAGACCGTCTATAATCTGAACCTCCTCCGGGGAAAGGGACCTGAGCCTTCCCATAGTGCGCTCTAATTCCTTCCGCCGTATCTCCTCCACCTTATCCTTAAGAGCGATGATCGTTGGAACCACCTCCAGGGATTTAAACCACTGGGTAAACTTGCCGACCTCCTCAGCGACGATCTTCTCCCCCTTCTCTGCCTCCTCTTTCCTCGCCTTAAGATTTGTCTCTACCACGGCCTGCAGGTCATCGATATCGTAGAGAAACACATTCCCGATCTTATTAATCTCAGGGTCGATATTCCTGGGAACAGAAATGTCTATAAAGAACAGGGGTCTGTTGTTCCTCCGGTGTATGATATCCTGCACATCCTCAAACCGGATGACATAATTGGGCGCCCCGGTGGAGCATATCACGACATCCACATTCACCATCTCCTGCAGAAAGTCTTCAAATCTTGCCACCCTGCCATTATAGGACCTTGCAAGGTCAAGGGCCCGGTCATAATTCCTGTTGGATACGACAATTTCTTTGATCCCGCTGTTCACAAGATTCTGGGCCGCGAGTTCCCCCATTTCGCCGGCCCCGACCAGCATCCCTGTCTTGCTCCGGAGATTGCTGAATATCTTTTTGGCAAGCTCCACTGCCGCGAAACTGATCGATACGGCACTCTCCCCGATCCGGGTCTCTGTCCGCACCCGCTTGGCCGTGAATATTGATTTCTTAAACAGCTTATTCAGCACCACCCCTGTTGTCTTATTCAGCAGCGCACAGTCAAAGGCATCTTTGACCTGGCCTAAAATCTGGGCTTCTCCAATGACCATGGAATCCAGGCTCGCTGCGACCCTGAACAGATGTCTTACGACCCCCTCATTCTTATGGGTATAGAGATGCTGGGTAATCCTCTCCAGAGGGATATCCGGTTGATAGGCATGCAAAAAATCTTTAACCCTGGCGACCCCGAGTTCGGGTTTTTCAACCGTGGTATAAACCTCAACACGGTTACAGGTGGACAGGATGACACATTCCAGGACCTCTTCATGGGCCCTGAGCCTTAAAATCCCTGCGATCAGTTGTTCGCCGGAGAAGGAGAGACGCTCCCTGATCTCCACAGGGGCTGTATTATGACTGAGGCCGACTAATATGATGTCCATTGAAATTCACGACCTTCATGCAAAGATGTGTTTGCCTTGCAGGAGCAGGTTCACTCCCACAAAGGTAAAGACCACACCGACAAATCCTATGATGGCCATATAGGCCGCCTTTTTTCCCCGCCACCCTGCGGACAGCCGGCTATGGAGCATGGCCGCATAAAAAAGCCAGAGGATCAGAGACCATGTCTGTTTCGGGTCCCAGTTCCAGTAGGTACCCCAGGCATATTCTGCCCAGATAGAACCTGTGATAATGCCGAGTGTCAGCAATGGAAATCCAAAGGAGATGGCCCGGTAGTTCAGGTCATCCAGTATGTCTAAGGAGGGGAGTTTAGAATAGAGGATATTAAACCGCTTTGATTTAAGAAACCACTCCTGAAGCAGGTACATCACTCCGGCAAGGAAGGCGATTGAAAAGGCGGCAGCGCCCATGATGGCAAAGACGGTGTGGACCCCGAGCCAGGCGCTCTGCAGCATCGGATCGAGCATCTTGATCTCCATGGGAAGCGCGGAAGATGAGATGAGGGAGATAAAGGTCAGCGGGAGTACAAAAGAGCCCAGCACATAGATCCTGTACTTATATTCAACGAGGAGAAAAGCCAGGACCAGCGCCCATGAGAAGAATGACATCGCCTCATGCAGGTTGGTAATGGGGATATGGGCGGCCTCTATTGTCCTTATGATCAGCGCCACGGTGTGGGAGAGAAAGCCAATACCGGTAATCGCAAAAGAAAATCTTTTGGGCCCCTCTCTCCTGCTCATTAACTGGTAGAGAAATGATGCCGTGCTGATAAAATAGGCAACGAGGGCTATTTTAAAAAAGAGGATATTTAACACAGTCCACCTACTATAAATGATAGCATTTTAAGTAGTTTAACTTTATTTGGAAAGCGCTGTCAAGCATTGGGCATCACGGGGATATCGCCGGGATCAGTTGAAACCCGTGCCTAAGTCTACTAAAATGCGGGATAGGAGGGAATGCAGCAACAAAGAGTGATAACCATAATCTTCAACCTATCATTCTTTAACTGTGGGGGGACACGGTGGCACCCATCCTTGAAGCAAAGGGGATTACCAGGTATTTCGGCGGGCTCAAGGCCTTGGACAGGGTTGACCTTGCCATACAGGATGGCGAGATTATCAGCCTGATCGGTCCGAACGGCGCCGGCAAGACGACCTTGTTTAACTGCATCACCGGACTCTCTGTCCCGGATCAGGGTGAGATACGCTTCAAGGACACGCTCATCACTGGATTGAAGCCCCATGAGATCGCAAAACATGGGATCATGCGGACATTCCAAAACTTACGGCTCTTTGATGAGATGTCCGCCCTTGAGAATGTCATGGTCGGCGGATTTTGCAAGACGAAGGCGAGTGTCCTTGGAGCCATACTCCGGACCCGCCGTGTGGTTGAAGAAGAACGCTGGCTCTCCTCAAGGGCCGCAGAGCTCCTCCACTTCGTAGGGATTGGCGAACACCGGGAGAGCTGGGCGTGCAATCTGTCCTATGGCGATCGCAGGCGGCTTGAGATTGCCAGGGCGCTGAACAATGACCCATCGCTCCTCTTGTTGGACGAGCCGGCCGCGGGTCTCAATCCGACAGAGACCCAACAGCTCATGGCAATCATCAGGCAGATACGCGATCAGGGGATAACAGTGCTCCTGATCGAACATGACATGAAGGTCGTGATGGGGATCTCAGACCGCGTGGTGGTCCTGGACTACGGGGTCAAGATCGCCGAAGGCCTGCCAGCAGAGATACAGAAAGACCCGGCCGTCATCGAGGCCTATTTGGGG
>JACROQ010000142.1 GCA_016214375.1 Nitrospirota bacterium
AAAGGGGCTGCCGATAGCGAGGACAAACTCCCCTACCTCGATCTTATCTGAATCCCCCCATGCAACGGTGGGGAGATCGCCGGCCTTTATCTTGATCACCGCAAGATCGGTCTTCGGGTCTGAACCGACTACCTTACCGGTAAATTCCCTCTTGTCAGAAAGGACGACCTTTATCTCGTCAGCCCCTTCAACGACATGGTTATTCGTCACGATGTACCCGTCTTCAGATACAATCACCCCGGAGCCAAGACTCTGCTCCTTGTGCTTCCTTGGCGATTGATGATCCCGGAAAAAATCCTCATCGAAAAAACGCTTGAAAAAGGGGTCCTGCAAGAAAGGATTATTGGGGCCCTCTTCAGGCCCCTTGAACATCTTTGTGGTGGAGATATTCACAACCGAGGGGACGACGCGCTTTGCGATCATCACGAACGCCTTCTCTGTGGTCTCTAACTGCTCTGCAACCTTTGGAGGAAGCGGTTCTATCTTGGCCTGGCCCAATGGCATCCATCCAAGGTTTGACGATATAATGATACCGACCAGGATCCCGATCACAATCAGGGTGCCTGCAAAGGCGAGACTGACCTTGGAGACCTTCTTAAGATTAAACATGTAAATCCTCCTTTTCCTATCCTAATTAAGTGCCCTATTAAGTACTATACCCCTCTCTATCCTGTAGAATTATCAGGTAGAGACATTATATTACCTTTTAGTCGCCTTTGTAAAGGTGTTAGAGACATGCCTCTAACACCGGGCACTTACATCGGATGGATTTGACAGGGAGAACAAAATAGGATACTTTTTTTGCACTTATGGCAAAAAAACCAGGGACTTTGGAAGAGAAGGACAAGGAATACATCTGGCACCCCTTTACCCAGATGAGAGAGTGGGTATCTGAGACCCCTGTGATCATCGAAAAGGGAAGCGGGTCTTATTTAACAGATACCGGCCATAAGCAGTATATAGACGGAACATCCTCTATATGGGTGAACATCCACGGGCACCGGAAAAGGGCCATCGATAAGGCAATAACAGATCAATTAAAAAAGATCGCCCATAGCACCCTCCTGGGGCTCTCCAATATCCCCTCCATATTATTGGCAGAGAAATTGATTCGTCTGGCACAGGGGGGCGGTCTCACCTCTTTATCTAAGATATTTTATTCTGATAATGGCTCCACTGCCGTTGAGGTGGGCCTGAAGATGGCCTTTCATTACTGGCAACTGAAAGGGGGACGCTATAATAAGAAGACGCGATTCCTCACCCTGATGAATGCCTATCATGGGGATACGGTTGGCTCTGTCAGCCTGGGGGGAATAGACCTTTTCCATAAGATCTACAGGCCGCTGTTGTTTGAGAGCCTTAGAGCCCCTGCGCCATATTGCTACCGGTGCCCGGTAAATCGTATGTATCCTGATTGTCATCTGGCCTGCATTGAGAAGGCAGAGGAGATCTTGAAGGAGCGCCATAAAGAGATCGCTGCGATGATCGTGGAGCCCATCGTTCAGGCGGCCGCCGGGATGATCGTCGCCCCGCCGGGTTATCTTAGAAGGATCCGGGAATTGTGCACAAGATATAACGTCCTCCTGATCGCCGATGAGGTGGCCACAGGGTTTGGACGGACAGGCCTCATGTTTGCCTGTGAACATGAGGGGGTCAGCCCTGATATCATGCCCATTGCCAAGGGGATTACGGGAGGCTATCTTCCCCTCGCCGCCACCTTAGTTACCAGAGAAATCTACGATGCCTTTCTTGGAGAATATAGAGAGTTTAAGACCTTCTTCCATGGTCATAGTTATACAGGAAATCCCTTAGGGTGCGCCGCGGCCATTGCCAATATTGAGATATTTGAAAAGGAAGGGACCCTTGAGAAACTCCAGTCAAAGATAGCCCTCCTCGAATCCCTGCTGTCACCATTAAAAGAACACCCCCACATCGGAGAGGTCAGACAGAAGGGATTGATCGCCGGCATCGAGATGGTCAGAGAGAAAGACAAAAAGACCCCGTACCGGTTGGAAGAGAAGGCGGGGATCCGGACATGCCTTGAGGCCCGGAAGATGGGATTAATGCTGAGACCGATTGGCAATGTCATCATATTGATGCCGCCCCTCAGCATCTCAAAGACCGACCTGAAGAAGATGGTCGCCATTACTGGAAAAGCGATAGACAGGGTGGCAGGCAGGCGGTAGCGCTGAAAAAGACTTGAAACTCCCCCCTCATCTATGTTATTTATACCCGTCGTTTATTCTTGATGAACTCGTAAAAAGTCCTCCGATGTCACCCTGAGCGAAGCGAAGGGTCTGATAACCCATTGTTTTATCAGATTCTTCGCTTCGCTCAGAATGACAAATGGTGCTTCTGGCGATTTTTTACGAGTTCATCATTCTTGTGGCTCTATCTATCTCAGGAGGCGCGATTGACACGAATACTTCAGTATTATATCGACAGACATGCCAAAAAGACCATCAAGCAGATCAACAGCAAACTAAGACGGCTCGTCTTATGCGCATTTAAACAGGAATATATCGAGGAACAGCAAAAGACAAGGTATGGAGACTGCTTTCAGTGCGGGAAGTGCTGCAGCCTCCTGTATAAGTGCCCCTTTCTGGAAGGCCCTGACTGGAATACAAAATGTGCCATATACCACAAGGGGAGGCCCAAACAGTGCGAGGCATTCCCGATTGACCATCAGGATCTGCATGATGTGGATTTCTTATGCGGTTACTTTTTTGATGCTGAGACAGACGCTAAGCTAAGGAAAAGTGCGCGAGTTGTCTCAGGACATATTCTCTGATCTTACGCGTTGAGGGTCTCTTACCAACAATCTTTCCATCTTCCACAACCGGCAGGAGGATGTCTTTAAACACCTTTCCACAATCACATTTCGAGACCTGAGATTGTGGTTTTGGGTCTTCATAGGGGATCATTCTGAATTGATAGCAACTATCGCATCTTAACACCCTCTTTGATCCTGACATCTTGCCCCGTTTGGCAAGGGGTTTCCCCTCGACCTCGATGATGTCCATGGCAAAGTCTATCACCCTGGCGCTGCTGATCGAGGTCCCCACTCCATAGGCATCCACAAGAGGGTTCAGCTCCACTATCTTGTCCTCATCCAGGCCGCCGCTGACAAAGAGCTTCACATGCCTGTAACCCCTGATGTCAAGCTCCCATCTCACCTCCTCCAATATCCTCAGGAAATTCCCCCGGCGGCTTGCCGGGGTATCCAGCCTTACACCATAGAGTTTGTCTCCCATCGCCTCGGCGACGGCGATGGACTCAAATTTCTCATCCCCGAAGGTATCTACAAGCGCCACCCTCTTCACCTTAGGTTCTATCACCTCATGGAATGCCTTCGTTGCCTCTACAGAGTTCCCCATCAGGATCACCAGGGCATGGGGCATCGTCCCCATCGGGTCCTCGCCGATAAGCTCGCCGCTCATCAGCACAGCAACACCATCGCAGCCGCCGATGTAGGCGCTTCGCTCAACCATAGGGGCTATGGAAGGATGCATCCTCCTGGCCCCGAAACTGATGACCCCCCGCTCCCCGGCTGCCTTCTTGCACCGGGCAGCCTTTGTCGCAATACCGGAGGCCTGACAGAGGAAACCAAGGATCGCAGTCTCAAAGAGACCGAAGTCTGTATACATCCCCTCGATCTCAAGGACAGGTTGATAGGTCTTAAAGAGGGTCCCCTCGGGCATGGCCCGGACATTGATCTTCATCCCCTCGAACAGGCTCAGACTCTCTTCGATGCCTGCAAAGACCCCCCATTCCCACTCGTCCGGGAAATTCTTGGCAATAAACTCGGCCTTCACCCATTTGTCTATCCCTTTGGCCTTGAGTATCCTGATGGTCCGGTCAAAATAGACGTCTGTGGTCCTCCCTGCCTTGATGTCATCAAAGTCCGCTGTATGTAGCTTCCCTTTCATTGCTTACCTCTACGATTCTTGTCTTTATGAGCCGGCCATGAAGGCCGGCGCTACGGACTGCTTATCATAATGTCTTCCATAGCCGCCTTAAGGACGCCTTCTCTCGCCATCTCTTCGATGGCACGTTCGCTATCCCCGGGTTTTACATCCACTCCCATAGAAGCGTCAGAAAGAAACACCACTTCAAAACCTTCCTTGATGGCATCCAGTACCGTACTCTTGACACAGTAGTCTGTCGCCAGTCCCCCTACGAAAAGTCGCCCCACCTGTCTTTGCTTGAGTTGATGCGCGAGATCCGTCCCCTGAAAACCTGAGTAGGTCTCCTTTCCGGGGTCTGTCCCTTTCGAGATGACTACTGCGGCAGACGGGATAGAAAGTTCAGGATGGAATCTGGCGCCGTCGGTCTCCTGGACACAATGCACCGGCCATATCCCGCCCTGCGATTTAAATGACATGTGAACTCCCGGATGCCAGTCTCTCGTCAAATAAACAGGAAGTCCCGCCTCAACAAATTTCCTGATATAGCGATTCAGGACAGGCACAACCCTATCCCCTCCCGGCACAGGAAGGGAGCCGCCGGGACAAAAATCGTTCTGGACATCCACCACGATCAGGGCGGAATCATGGGTTATGCAAATGTTCATCCTGGGCTAAAATATCCGCTACCTTTCTGAGAAGTTCATCTGCATTGTAGGGTTTAATGATATAATGGTCCC
>JACROQ010000143.1 GCA_016214375.1 Nitrospirota bacterium
AGATTCACGGCGCCGGCGTCTCCCGAGGATAATTACAGGGTTTAAGAGCCCCGTATCACTGGGGAAAATAGTTTTGGGGATTTAAAACCTGGGTTGAAGCCCGTAAGGGACCTGCTGTCAATTCCTATCTCGGAATTTGGGTGGGAGAAGATTCAGGTTATGATTTGATGGACCAGCGTGGCTGCTAAGATGGCAGCCAGGACTATGGTTAGGATAGTCGCACTCAGTTCAACCAGATAGGAAAACATAGAATTTTCCTCCTTTTGTTTTTTAGAATATCCTAATGGAAGGTTAAAGAATGATTAAGAATGGGGAGGGAGAATAGTTCAGACCTTCTTATCTCTTAGTTGTAAGATCAGGAGGAAGATGGCTACTGCGGCATAGCATATTGCAAATTCTGTAGCGGCCCCTGCCCTGAAGCTGTAGGCAAGGCCTGCCTGGGTTAATGAGTAGGCATGGATGACCCCGAAGTAAGACATGAGGGATGCGGTCAGCGCCCAGAGGGATGCCTTCCAGTACTCCCGTTCGATTACATAGACAGACATAGCAGCAAGAATCATGGAGGTGAAGATAAAACCCTGACTTAGGGCAATAGCCCCCTGGATCGGCATGATCCCCTGGAACGAGCCGCTGGTGACCGTATTATAGAGGCTGGTCCCGGCAGCCCGCAGACCGGACTCCACCATGAGCAATCCCCAGGACGCGAGGGCAGGGACTATCCCGATAGCAACGGCTAAGGCATGATGCTTTGGCGTCTCCTGAAATGCCTGGGCCGCGATGATGACCCCTATCCAGAGGAGGATGCCCACCCCGGCCTCAAGCGGTATGAACCTCAGCACCGCATCCATGGTCCCGGTCAGGCAGATAACAGTGATAAAGAGACCGTTTAGTATGGAGTAACCCGTACGGGCCCCTAACGCCTTCCACCCCGGGTGCCCTATGTAGATGGTGGTTGGAAAGCAGCTTCCAAGAAACGCGGCCAAGATACTCCCCAGACCATTGGCAAGCAGGGACGGGGCCGTCTCGTATTTGTCCCCGGCCGCCTCTGCACTCTCTAAATTCTGAAGGGACCCGACGACATTAAACAGCCCCATTGGGATAATGACGGCCATGTATCTCCATACATGGGGGTTCCCCACCAGTCCCAAAACAGTTCCAATGACCGGGACAGGGAGGTGTAGGGAGACTTCAAGACTTTTGTCCCAGTTAGGATCGAAATAGCCGTTGACCCCTGAGAGCCTGAGCCCCCATGCAACTGCAGCTCCTATCATGACGGCAAACAGCCCCCCGGGGAGACCGACCGGTAATCTCACATGGGAAATGTAGTAGAAGAGGATAATCGCCATCGGGACTAAGGCGATCGCAGGTTTCGCAAATATCTGAAAGGTAAAGTCCATGGATATAAAGGTGATGGCGATTCCGGCGAGTGTGGAGAGGAGGGCGGCCCGCGGGGTGACCCTGCGTATCCAGCCTCCGGCAAATGCGCCTAAGGTCTCTATGATCCCGCTGAAGAGGCAGGCCACAAGCCCTATCTTCCATGCGAAGACCGGGTCCTTTGTCTCCTGGTACACAGGGCCCATGATAAAGAATATGAAGGCAAACAGACTGACCGTGTTTATCCCGTAGGGGAGCGCCGTGACATCATTCCTCCCGGTACGCATCGCAAGGCGTCTCGCCTGTATGGAGTAGAATATATTGCCGCTGATAATGGATATGGCGGCCCCTGGCAGGACATATCCGAATATGATCTCATTCGGGATGCCGGCAACCATGCCTGACAGGGGGACGATGATCATCAACTGGATCAGATTGTCTATGGCAAGACCAAAAAAACCGTCGAGGTCTTTTCGTACAAACCAGGGATAAGCGGCCCCTCCACTCATAACTCCTGGCGTCCTTTCTTCTGTCCCGGAAAGACCAGCACAAAATACCCCGCGGCTAACAAGATCGGCAGGATACTCAAGACCTGCCCCATGGAGAGCGGAAACCCTTCAGGCAAGACATGAAGATCCTTCCAGAACTCAATGATGAATCTGCCTGAGAAATAAAGCAGGAAGTAGAGAGAGAGGAAAAAGAGGGGCGGGGTCTTTCTGTAATACCTTTTATAGGTCCAAAACAGGACCGCAAAGATGACCATATTTAAGACCGCCTCATAGAGCTGGACAGGATGCCGCGGGAAGTCCTCTCCTCCCCGTTTAAAGATAACCCCCCACTTGCCGCTCCCGGACGGAACTCCTAATATCTCTGAGTTAAAAAAATTCCCGATACGGACAAAGATGGCCGTAATCGGTATCCCAAGGGCCAGTGCATCGGCATACCTTGAGAATTTCACCTTGTATCTCCTTGTCCAGATGAGGTAGGCCACGAAGAGCCCGATCCCCGCCCCATGACTGGAGAGACCGCCATGCCATATCTTGATGATCTCACGGGGATTGCTCAGGAAAAATTCAGGTTCATAAAAAAAGACCTCGCCCAGCCGCGCCCCTATCAAGAGGCCAAGGAACAGGTAGACGAAGACACTCTCTAAGTCAGAGACGGGATATCCCTCCCGCCTGAATATCCATTTGACTAAGAGGTAATTCAGGCTGATCCCACCGGCAAAGAGGACGCCGTACCAGCGTATCGCTATTGGTCCCCAATGGACCATCTCCGGGCTGAAGTTGTTTATAAAAATCATAGGGTGTCTTAAAGTAAAATTGATGAAATCGTAAAAAGTCCTTCACTGTCACCCTGAGCGAAGCGAAGGGTCTGACTCCTAAGGACATCAAAGGATAATCAGATCCTTCGGGCATTCGCCCTCAGGATGACACTTCGTGTCAGATTCTTCGCTTTGCTCAGAATGACAAATAGTGCTTCTGGCGACTTTTTACGAGTTCATCAAAATTGGGTGTAGTATATCATTTTTGATATCTCCTGAGAAGTGTTGACATTATCTCCTTTCCCCTGTTATTTTAGGTGTTAATGAGAAACAACAGGCGTCCGGAGTGGCTCAGGGTCAGGCTGCCAGAAGGAAAGGGCTACCTTGAGATCAAGAGGCTATTGAGGTCTGCAGGGCTTCATACGGTCTGTGAAGAGGCACACTGCCCCAACATCGGGGAGTGTTTTAATCAGCGGACGGCGACCTTTTTGATCCTGGGGGACGTCTGTACAAGGGGGTGCCGGTTCTGTAATGTCACCAAGGGGGTTACTCAACCCATAGACCCCGGAGAACCGGAGAGGGTGGCCTTGGCCGCACAGCAGATGGGCTTAAGGCATGTCGTCGTGACCTCTGTGACAAGGGATGATATCCCCGATGGGGGTGCACAACAGTACGCGAATACCATATCGTCTATTCGCAGCTATAGTCCGGAGAGTACGATTGAAGTCTTGATCCCTGACTTTAGGGGGAATAGCGATGCCTTGAGTGTGGTGATCAGGGCGATACCGGACATCATCAACCATAACATGGAGACAGTCCCGCGTCTCTACAGGGTCGTCAGACCCGGGGCGGTGTATGAACGATCCCTGATGTTCTTTGAACATGCAAAAAAAGCCTGTCCTGACATCATTACAAAATCCGGCCTGATGGTGGGATTGGGCGAGGAATTTGAAGAGATGATTGAGGTGATGAAAGACCTCATAGGGGTTGGATGTGAGGTGTTGACCATTGGGCAGTATCTGAGTCCCGGCAGACAGCACCTGCCGGTTCAACGATTCTATCACCCGGATGAGTTTGAGAAACTCAGGGTCAAGGGGAGGGAATTGGGTTTCACCCATGTGGAGGCAGGCCCGCTGGTGAGGAGCTCTTATCACGCCGCAGCGCAGTTAAACTCGGTTCAGGACATCTCAGGATGCAGGTCCACTCAGGATGCTTGACAACCCCCCCTAAATCGTTTAATTTGAACAGGCTATAAAGATATACTCGGCGGTGTAGCTCAGCTGGCTAGAGCAGAGGTTTCATAAGCCTCCTGTCCGGGGTTCGATTCCCTGCACCGCCACCAATCTCTTCAGAGACTCTCAGCATGCCGGGTACAACATCTTCGAGTCAGGAGGCATCATGAAGGACGAGGAGAAAGCAAAGGGTAACCAGTCCTCAGATGATATCCTTGCAGAGTTGAATGCCCATCATGAGGCCCTGATATACACCATCCCCGATATCGTTTATTTCAAGGACATCCAAGGCCGGAACATGGTGGTCAATAAGGCCTTTGAAGAATTTGTGGATCTCAAAAAATCCGAGATCGTGGGAAAGACCGACGATGAGATATTTCCTCATGACCTCGCTATCTACTGCCGCCTGAGCGACATGGAGGTGATGAAGACCCGCAAGCCCCTCCGTATTGAGGAGGAAGCCACATCCAAGGACGGGAAGAAGACCTACTTTGATACCATGAAATCTCCGCTTTTTGATAACCACGGCAATCTCATTGGTGTTGCGGGGGTCAGCAGGGATATCACAGAGCGCAGGCACCATGAAGAACAGCTATGGTTATTCAGGACCCTGATCAATCAGTCCAACGATGCCATATTTATCGATGATCCTGAAACAGGCCGTTTTCTGGATGTCAATGATAAGGCATGCAGTAGTCTGGGATACAGCCGGTATGAACTTCTTAAGATGGGGGTAGTGGATATTGAGGCGAATATGCCGGATCATTTTTCATGGGAGGCCCATTTAAAAGAGGTCAAAGAGCAAAAGTCTATGGTCTTAGAGGGGAGACTTAAACGCAGGGATGGTACGACATTCCCTGTTGAGGTCAACGTCAGGTATATCACGCAAGGTAAGGACAGCTATATGGTAGCCGTGGTACGCGATATTACAGAACGTAAGCAGGAGACGGAAAGATACACGGCCATTATCCGGAGCGCCATGGATGCCTTCTGGATGATAGACCATGAGTGCCGCTTCCTTGATGTCAATGATGCCGCTTGTACCCTCCTCGGATATTCCCGTGAGGAATTATTGGGCATGAGGGTCTCTGATGTGGAGGCCGTGGAGACGCGTGAAGATGTTTTTGATCACATCAGGTGTGTTAAAGAAACCGGAGGTGACCATTTTGAGACCCGCCACAGGCGAAAAGACGGCAGCATCATTGACGTTGATGTGAGTGCCAGATTTATTGATATTAAAGGCGGGCAGTGTTATGTCTTTATAAGAGACATCACCGAACGTAAGAGGAGAGAGGAGAGAAAGATAGCGAGGCTGATAGAGGACGAGAGATTCAAGACCCAGAGGCTTGAATCCCTCGGGGTATTAGCCGGGGGGATTGCCCATGATTTTAACAACATCCTGACGGCCATCCTGGGAAATATATCCATTGCGACACAGTTTTTAAACCCTTCAGATAAGGCATACAAACATCTTTCAGAGGCTGAAAAGGCAATCTTTCTGGCACAGGGCCTTACACGGCAGCTTTTGACCTTTTCCAAGGGTGGAGCGCCGCTGAAGACGACGCTCCCAATCGCATTAGTGGTCAGAGAGTCTGCGGAGTTTGCCTTAAGAGGCATGAACGTCAGATGCGACTTTGTAATCCCTGAGGAGATCAAGCCTGTTGAGGCGGACGAAGGGCAGATCAGACAAGTCATCCACAACCTCGTCATCAATGCCCTCCATGCCATGCCGCAGGGAGGAGTCATTACGATCCGGTGTGAAAATATGACGGTAGGGACAAAAGCCCCCTTGCCTCTGAAAGAGGGTGACTACATCAGGGTATCTGTGGAAGATAGCGGGATTGGGATACCGGAGGAGCATCTAAGCAGGATATTCGATCCCTACTTTACGACGAAGCAGACGGGAAGCGGCCTTGGGCTACCCACGTCCTATTCCATCATCAAAAGGCACGACGGCTTGATTACCGTAAACTCAAGATTGGGAACAGGGACGATCTTTCATATCTATCTTCCGGCATCAGATAAAGAGATTGTGTCCGTGTCATCTGATGAGAAGGTCCCTGTCTCCGGCAGGGGAAGGATTTTGGTGATGGATGATGAGGAGATGATCAGGACGCTCGCAGGGAAGATCCTGGGTCACCTGGGATACCAGGTAGCGCTTGCAGTCAACGGACAGGAGGCCATCGAGCAGTATCAGAAGGCCAGAGGCTCGGGGAAGCCATTTGACCTCCTCATTATGGATCTGACGATCCCCGGGGCAATGGGGGGCAAGGAGGCCATAGAAAGGCTTTTGCAAATAGACCCCGGTGTCAGGACAATCGTGTCCAGCGGTTATTCCGACGATCCGATCCTGGCGAATTATCGCACTTACGGATTCAAGGGCGTGATTAAAAAGCCTTATAGACTTACAGAGTTAAGCCATATCGTTCATGAGGTGATCAGCCGCAAATAGTCTGAACTAAACGTAAAGGGTTCGAAGAGAAGAAGATGATGTAAGAAAGGAGAGTGAATCATGGGACGCATCAATAATGTGGATATTGACAAGGTCAGGCAATTTGGCGAACAGCTTAAGGCCGATCCCTCAAAGGCTAAGAAGACCCAGGTTATTGAAGGGGAATGGCTGGTCACAGAAGGGGGGGGGCAGTTCAGGTCTACCATCAATTTTGAGGGGGGACAGACGGTCTTTGAGGTGGACAGCCCTACATTTATGGGGGGCGGGGGGAAGTTGCCGGGCCCGATGCACTACTGCTTCTATGGCCTGGCATCCTGTTATACGGCGACGTTTGCGACCATGGCCTCCATGCTCGGCATCGAATTAAAGAGGCTGACGACCCGTGTGGAGGCAGATGTCAATTTCTCCAGGGTCTTCGGGATCAGTGATGCACCGGTCATGGAGGAGGTGCGGGTGACGCTCTATGTGGTCAGCAATGCTCCGGAGGAAAAGATCCGGGAGGCAGAGGAGCTGGCCATCCAGAGATGCCCTGTGGTCTTTACCTTAAAGAACCCGGTTAAGCTGACGCCGTATCTGAAGATTTCGACAGAACCCTCATGAGCCGCGGGCTCACAACGGGCTATGAAAATTCAGCATGTCACCCTGAGCCGAAGGCGAAGGGTCTGACTCCTAAGGACATCAATGGGTAAGCAGATCTTTCGGGCATTCGCCCTCAGGATGACACTTCGTGTCAGATTCTTCGCTGCGCTCAGAATGACAGAATACGGGGATTTCTAAATGAACCATAAACCAAATCAGGGAGGTGTGCCATGAAGATCAGCCGTCGCAATTTGCTCAAATCCATTGGGGTGAGTATGGCAGGGGGTATCTTCATCAATGGGGTCTCATCTCAAAGGGTGTTTGGAGAGGAGAAGGGGATATCCAAGGTGCACAAACCTGTGCTTCCCCCTCCAACCGGAAAGAGGGTCGTTATCCTCGGGGGCGGCTACTCCGGCCTCTACTGTGCCACGACACTGAGAGACCTGGCCCCGGAGGCAGAGATCGTAGTGGTCGAGAAATATCCATTCTTCATATCCGGTCCGTCTCATGTAGACTTTGTTGCAGGTCTCAAGCACCTTGATGAGATTACGAGGAGCTATGACCCGATCGCAGGAAGGAATATCCGTGTTATTCGTTCAGAGGTTATTGGCGTTGTCCCTGAAGAGAAGAAGGTATTGACGGCCTCCGGCAATCTTGAATACACCCTCCTTCTCATCTCGACCGGCATCCGGATTGCTGATGAGGATGTGCTGAATCTCATCGAACAGCCGGCCTCAAATGCCCATGCCTGGGAGATCGGTGAGACCGTAGAGATGCGAAAGAGGGTAGAGGCATTCACCGGGGGGAGGTTTGTGGTCACAGTCCCCACGGCGCCTTTCAAATGCCCGCCGGGCCCCTATGAGGTTGCCTGTCTCCTGCGGGAGTATTTTAACAACAAAAAGGTCAAGGCAGAGATCACGGTCGTGGATGCAAATGACAAGCCCCAGCCAGGTCCGTTAGCCCAGAAATGGACAGGGGTCCTGGAGGCCAGAGAAATAAAGTACATGCCCAACAGCAAGGTGGTGGAGATCGCTGCAGGGGCAAGACAGTTGATCACGGACAAGGGGGAGAAGGTGGGCTATGATCTCGTCAGCATCATCCCGCCAAACAAGGCGGCGACTTTCATCAGGGATGCCGGATTGGGTGACCCCTTTGTGGATGTGGACCCTGCCACATTCAGTTCGAAAAAATGTGACCATATATTTGCAACAGGGGATTGTGCAAAGGTCCCGTATACAAAGTCCGCTTTTACTGCATCCCTGCAGGGGAAGAGTGTGGCACACCATCTGGCGATGGCCTTGGGCCCCTTAGGTATCGATGTGAAAGATCCGGACCCGATTTACAATGTCTGTTATCCCTATGTCTCGAGTGAGGAGTCCATGATGGTCCGTGCGGATTGGGACAGGGATGGAAAGATGCTGAAGGCGGATGCGGATAACCCCAAGAAGGAATATGCCAGCTCAAGAGCTGCCTGGGAAAGGGGATTGATCAGTGGCCTGTTTGGCTCGTAGGCTATCGGTATTCCTGATCATCGCCGGATTTATCTCGTTATGGGAACTGGGGAGACCGGTGACGTTGAGTGCGGCCGAAGAGATAGCCCCCTCACCCCCATCCTTTGAGAAACGGGTGAATGTGAAAAAGGGTCTGGTTGCCTTTGTGGAGGTAAAGGCTGAGGAGCCGGTCACAATCTATATCATGTATTCCACGCAGTACACGAAATACAAGGCAACAGGGTCCGCAGACGGGATATTAGAATTTAAAAATATCACGTGGCTCATCTATCCGATCCCTGCCCTGATGGAGGAGCAGACGGTCTACTTCGTATCGTTTGTCCCAAAGGGGGGGCCAAAAAGAGAGGATATCCTGCTTTATACCCTATATGAAGATATCCATGCGCGGATAGACCGGCTTATAAAAGGTGAGGAGATGCTCAGGGCCGGGATGGAGATGGCAGTAGCGGGCGGCACTGAGGTGATAAGGCTTACCCCGCTCATACCCGGTCTCAAGGTCAGGCTTGACTTCTCAGGCGATACCCGGTTTGTCATTGTAAAGACTATAGACCTTGCGAGGTACAGGAAGGGGGTAAAGAGTTTTGAACAACTGTATGAGGAATCTGATCTGAAAGGGTCAGAGAAGGGGATTAACTTTTCAACAACAGACTTCGAAGACCTCTACCTGATCGTCAGGACACCTGGCCCCATTCGGGTGAAATCTGCCATCCATGCGACGAAGGAGTCTGCAGAATCCGGGTGTTGACAACGCGGTCAAAGTAGTTTAAAGTATCGATAGCCTTTAATTTAGCCCGGTGCGGCTAAGAAGGGGAATAGAATGATCCATAGCGAAATTTACAAAAGACCTTCTCTCCTGTCACAAGGGGAGGAGGTTTTTTTTTAAGTACATAGGGAGCCGATGTCTGAAAAGGTCATCATGGATCAACTGGGGATCGGAAGGGCCCTGAGCCGTATCTCGCACGAGATCATTGAGCGGAACAAGGGGACTGAGGGGCTTGTGTTGGTGGGCATACGCACTTGCGGCATCCATTTGGCCAGACGCATTTCGGAGAAGATCAGGGAGATTGAAAAATCCGAGGTGCCGGTAGGGATCCTGGACATTACACTCTATCGCGACGACCTGCTTACAAAGAAGGGACACCCGGCAGTGCGAAAGACCGATATCCCCTTTGACCTCGCCGGTACGGTGGTGGTCCTGGTGGATGATGTCCTCTATACCGGGAGGACGATCAGGGCGGCCATGGATGAGCTGATGGACTTCGGACGTCCTGCCATGATACAGCTTGCCGTATTGATAGACCGGGGACACCGGGAGCTTCCTATCCGGGCAGATTATGTCGGGAAGGGGGTCCCGACTTCTAAAACGGCCGTGATAAAGGTCTTGTTATCTGAAGAAGGGATGGAGGACAGGGTTATCCTGAGAGAGGATTAAATGGAGCTGAAACGCAAAGATCTCCTGGATATCAAAGGACTCGATCGGGAAGAGATCGAGCTGATCCTTGATACGGCGGAGTCCTTCAAAGAGGTGACCGGGAGAGAGATCAAGAAGGTCCCGACACTTCGGGGGAAGACGGTGGTCAACCTCTTTTTTGAGCCGAGCACCCGGACAAGGACCTCCTTTGAGATTGCGGCAAAGAGGCTGTCTGCGGATGTCATCAATTTCTCGGTATCAGGCAGCAGTGTCTCCAAGGGGGAGACCCTCCTTGACACGGCAAGGAACATCGAGGCCATGAGGGCAGATTTTATCATTATCAGACACCCGGCCTCCGGTGCACCGCATATCCTGGCACGGAATCTCCGGAGCTCGGTCATCAATGCCGGGGATGGCCTTCATGAGCATCCGACCCAGGCGCTCCTGGACATGTTTACAATCCGGGAGAGAAAGGGGAAGATCGAGGGCCTTACGGTGGCCATCATTGGGGATATCGCCCACAGCCGTGTGGCCAGATCAAATATTTATGGTCTGACACGAATGGGGGCACGGGTACGCGTTGCCGGTCCTCCCGCTCTGATCCCGGCGGAAGTCGAAACCCTAGGGGTCTCTGTCTTCTATGACATGGAAGAGGCCCTTTCAGGGGCAGATGTGATCATGGTGCTGAGGATACAGTTAGAGCGTCAGGGGAAAAACTATTTTCCGACGTTGCGGGAGTTTGCCAGGCTTTATTGCCTGACCCAGGAACGGGCAGGTCATGCAAAGGGGGATGCGATGATCATGCACCCGGGGCCTGTCAACAGGGGGATAGAGATCTCGCCTGAGGTTGCAGACGGACTCTCTTCCGTCATCCTGGAGCAGGTGACCAATGGGGTGGCTGTCAGAATGGCAGTGCTCTATCTCTTGTCCGGGAGTGGGGAGATTTGATCGAGGATTTTCAGATGAACCGCTCATGAGCCGCAGGCTCACAAAGGGGCATGAAAATGTCACCCTGAGCCGAAGGCGAAGGGTCTGACCCGCAGGGTTAATCAGATTCTTCGCTACGCTCAGAATGACAGGTAACGAGGAATTCCGAATGAACTTATTAATCAAAAATGGCCGCATAGTGGATCCGGTCAATCATGTAGACCAGGTTGCTGACCTTTTGATCGCGGATGGAAAGGTCAGGCAGATTGCCCAGGAGATCCCTGTGACGCCGGATGCAGAGGCGATTGATGCCACAGGGCAATGGGTGGTCCCGGGGCTCATTGATGTGCATACCCACTTAAGGGAGCCGGGGTTTGAATATAAAGAGACCATCAGGACCGGGACCATGGCGGCGGCTGCAGGTGGATTTACCACGATATGCTGTATGCCCAACACCAAGCCTGTCAATGACTCTCAGGCGGTCACAGAATTTATCCTCCGGAAGGCGGCCACAGAGGGGATGGTCAATGTCCTCCCTGTGGGTGCTATTACGAAGGGCTGCCAAGGGGAAGAGATCACAGAGATGGGGGATCTCAGAGAGGCAGGCTGTATTGCGGTATCCGATGATGGAAGGCCTGTCATGAACAGTGCGGTCATGCGGAGGGCCATGGAATATGCGAGTATGTTCCACCTCCCCGTGATCTCCCACTGTGAGGACACGAACCTCGCGGAAGAGGGCGTCATGAACGAGGGGAGGGTCTCCACAGAGCTGGGATTGCGGGGGATACCGAATGCATCAGAGGATGTCATGGCGGCCAGGGATATTGAGCTTGCAGCCCTTACCAATGCCCATCTCCATATCGCCCATGTGAGTACACAGGGTTCTGTTGAACTGATCCGGCGGGCAAAAGAAGAGGGGATCCGGGTAACTGCTGAGACCTGCCCCCATTATCTCGTGCTGACGGATGAGGCCGTGACCGGTTATAATACCAATACAAAGATAAAGCCTCCGCTCAGGACGTTGAAAGACGTTGAGGCGGTCAGGAAGGGTCTCAGGGAGGGGGTCATTGACGTCATTGCCACAGACCATGCCCCCCATGCCCAGGTGGAGAAGGAGATGGAGTTTGACTCTGCCCCGTTCGGTATTACCGGGCTTGAAACTGCAGTAGCTATCGCCCTCCAATTAGTGGATGAAGGGGTCCTGACAGTCAATGAAATGGTGTTGAAGATGTCCGGCAAACCTGCTAAGCTCCTCAATATTGACAGGGGCCATCTCTCTGTAGGTGCGGTTGCGGATATTACAGTCATAGACCCTCGTGCAACATGGGTGGTCGATCCGCCACAGTTGAAATCCAGGGGCAAAAACACACCCTTTGAGGGGTGGAAGATGAAGGGAAGGGTCACGCATACGATCGTCGGGGGGAAGGTAGTTTATAAGGGATGACGGAAACTCCCTCCTCTTCAAGGGGAGGGACAGGGTGGGGATGGGATATGCTCAGATGAAAACGGCAATACTTGCACTTGCAGATGGTACAGTCTTTGATGGGTATTCCTTCGGTGCTGAAGGGGAGGCGGTTGGTGAGGTGGTGTTTAACACCAGCATGACCGGGTATCAGGAGATCCTGACCGACCCCTCGTACAAAGGCCAGATCGTGACCATGACCTATCCCCATATCGGGAACTATGGGGTGAACGAAACAGATGTAGAATCTTTGCGGCCGCATCTCTCCGGTTTTATTGTTAAGGAGCTATCGCAACACCCAAGCAACTGGCGGTCACAGAAGAGTCTGGATGTCTATCTGCGGGATTGCGGGATTGCCGGCATTCAGGGGATAGACACCCGCGCCCTTACACGGCGGCTGCGGGATCATGGTTCCCAGATGGGGATCATATCCACTGTAGAATTGGACCCTCAACGACTTGCCGGGAGAGTCAGAGGATTGCTGGGGCTCGTGGGGCTTGATACGGTGAAGGAAGTGACGTGTGCTGAATCATTCAGATGGATAAATCCCCCCAACCCAGTGGGGACAGAATTTAATTCTGTCCCCTCAAAGGGGGGCAAAGGGGAATTCAAGGTCGTTGTCTATGACTTTGGCGTTAAGTGGAATATCCTCAGGATGCTTAAGAGTTCTAGATGTGAGGTCACGGTAGTCCCGGCATCCACTTCTGCAGAAGATGTCTTAGCGATGAATCCTGAGGGCATTCTCTTGTCCAATGGGCCGGGAGACCCGGAAGGGGTATCCTATGCGATTGGGAATGTCAAAAGGCTTATTGGCAGGAAACCGATATTCGGCATCTGCCTCGGGCATCAGATCCTGGGGCTTGCCCTGGGGGGGAAGACCTACAAGCTGAGGTTTGGCCACCACGGGGGAAATCAACCGGTCATGGACCTCTCCACACGAAAGGTGGAGATCACGGCCCAGAACCACAACTTTGCCGTAGATATTGACTCCATAGGCGGCGATGTGGAACTTACCCATATCAACCTGAATGACCAGACCGTCGAGGGGATGCGTCACACGAGATACCCTGTATTCTCTGTGCAATACCACCCTGAGGCATCTCCGGGTCCGCATGATTCCGGGTATTTGTTTGAGCGATTTGCAGAGATGATGAAAAATGCCTAAACGTACAGACATAAAAAGGATACTCCTGATCGGTTCGGGTCCGATTGTCATTGGACAGGCGTGTGAGTTTGACTACTCAGGGACCCAGGCCTGTAAGGCCCTCAAGGAAGAGGGGTGCGAGGTCGTGCTGGTCAACAGCAACCCTGCCACGATCATGACAGACCCGCAATTCGCAGACAGGACCTACATTGAGCCGATCACCCCTGAGATCGTAGAGATGATCATTGAGAGGGAGAGGCCGGATGCCATCCTTCCTACCATGGGGGGGCAGACGGCTCTGAATATTGCCTCAGAGCTGCACCGCCGGGGTGTCTTGAGCAAGTATAATGTAGAGCTGATCGGCGCAAAATATGATTCAATAGAAAAGGCAGAGGACCGGGGAAAATTCAAAGAGGCCATGGAGAGGATAGGCCTCTCTGTGCCTAAGAGCGGTTTTGCCTATACGGTAGAGGATGCCTTGAAGGTGATCGATGATATCGGGTTCCCGGCCATTGTCCGGCCCTCCTTTACACTGGGGGGCACAGGCGGCGGGGTTGCCTACAATATCGAAGAATATGAGGAGTGTGTGAAGTGGGGGATTGAGGCCAGTCCTATACAGGAGATACTGATCGAGCGTTCCCTCCTGGGGTGGAAAGAGTATGAGCTTGAGGTGATGCGGGACCTTGCAGACAACGTCGTAATCATCTGTTCCATTGAGAACTTTGATCCCATGGGCGTCCATACCGGGGACAGCATTACAGTAGCTCCGGCTCAGACCCTCACAGACAAGGAATATCAGGTTATGCGGGATGCCGCTATCAAGATCATACGGGAGATAGGGGTCGATACAGGAGGGTCTAATATCCAGTTTGCCGTAAACCCTGAGAATGGCGAGATGATGATCATCGAGATGAATCCGAGGGTGTCGCGGAGTTCGGCCTTGGCATCCAAGGCCACGGGCTTCCCGATTGCAAAGATTGCGGCAAAACTCTCCATCGGGTATACGCTAAGTGAGATCAAAAATGATATCACACGCGTGACACCTGCCTCATTTGAACCGATGATTGACTATGTCGTTGTCAAGATCCCCAGGTTTGCCTTCGAGAAATTTCCCCAGGCAGACCAGACGCTCACAACCCAGATGAAATCTGTCGGCGAGGTGATGGCCATTGGAAGGACTTTTAAAGAATCACTTCAGAAGGCGATCCGGTCATTAGAGATAGATCGATATGGTTTTGAAGAGGTAGCGAAAGAGAAGCCGGAAGTTAGAGGCCAGATATTAGAAGTAAGTAGTAAGAAGTTAGAAGGGGAAAGATCAGAGAACAGAGAGGAGATCATAGAACATCTCAGGGAGAGGCTCAAGACCCCGAACTGGGAGAGACTCTGGTATATCGCAGACGCTTTACGGGCCGGGATGAGTGTGCAAGAGATATACGGGTTATCAAACATAGACCCCTGGTTTCTGGAGCAGATGAAGGAGATTGTTGAGTTCGAGGGGGAGATTCTCAGAAATCAGAAGTCAGAAATTAGGGGTGAGAATTTTGAGACCCTCCTCCGCAGGGCCAAGGAACTTGGTTTCTCTGACCATCGTCTCGGAGAGTTGCTCGACCTGAGTGATGAGGCGGTCAGGAGACTTAGAGAAGACCTTGAGGTCTATCCGGTCTATAAACGGGTTGATACCTGTGCGGCAGAGTTTGAGGCCCATACCCCGTATCTTTATTCAACCTATGAAAGACCCTATTACAGGGTTGAGGGGACAGAATTAAATTCTGTCCCCTTTTCGGAATGCGAGGCGAGGCCTACGAACAGGAAAAAGGTCGTCATCCTCGGCGGAGGCCCGAACAGGATTGGACAGGGGATAGAGTTTGATTACTGCTGTGTCCACGGAGCTTTTGCCTTAAAAGAGGAGGGCTATGAGACGATCATGGTCAATTGCAATCCGGAGACCGTGAGTACGGACTATGACACCTCTGACAGGCTCTACTTTGAACCGCTGACAGAAGAAGACGTCTTAAATATCATCCGTATTGAGAAGCCGGAGGGTGTCATTGTGCAGTTTGGCGGGCAGACCCCGCTTAAGCTCGCTGTCCCTCTGGAAAGTGCCGGGGTAAAGATCCTTGGAACATCTCCGGATGCCATTGACAGGGCAGAGGATCGCGAGAGGTTCCGGGAGATTTTGCAGAAGCTCGGTCTCATGCAGCCTGCCAGTGGGATAGCGAGATCCCGAGAAGATGCGGTGAGTATCACCCGGGGGATCGGCTATCCGGTCCTTGTGAGGCCGTCCTATGTCCTTGGCGGGAGGGCGATGGAGATCGTCTATGACGAACGCGGTCTGCAGGAGTATATATCACATGCGGTCAAGGCGTCTCCCAGGCATCCGGTGCTTATCGACAAATATCTCGAGGATGCCATCGAGATTGATGTGGATGCAATCTCCGATGGGGTGGATGTTGTGATCGGCGGTATCATGGAGCATATCGAAGAGGCCGGGGTCCACTCCGGTGACAGCGCCTGCTCTCTGCCGCCCTTTTCCATCTCTGCCGGCGTGACCGGAAAGATAAGAGAACAGACAGACGCACTGGCAAGGGAACTCGGTGTAATCGGTTTAATGAATATCCAGTTTGCCCTCAAAGAAAATATCCTCTATGTGCTGGAGGTGAATCCCCGTGCATCGAGGACCGTACCCTTCGTCAGCAAAACGATCAATGTCCCTCTGGCACAGATTGCGGCAAAGGTCATGGTGGGCAGAAGACTCAAGGAACTTGGTTTTATCAAAGAGAAGCAGATCAGGCACATCGCCGTAAAAGAGGCCGTATTCCCCTTCTCCAAGTTCCCGGGAGTGGATACCCTCCTCGGCCCGGAGATGAAGTCTACAGGGGAGGTCATGGGGATAGATATGGAATTCGGGGCGGCCTTTGCCAAGGCCCAGACTGCCGCCTCTTCACCCCTCCCCCTGTCGGGGAC
>JACROQ010000025.1 GCA_016214375.1 Nitrospirota bacterium
TTTTCTCTTGCCCAATGAATTGGGCAACTACCCGCCGCTGGCCATGAAGGCTGGCACGACGTACATTTCGCAGGCTAAAAGCCTGCGGCTACTCTCTGCGGCAACTACCTGCTTACCCCCGCACGGGTCACGACGACATTTCTGACCACCTCTCCCCTCTTTCCAAAGGGTTCCTGTGCCTTTCCATTGACCTCTACATCCACCCCGCCGGCATTCCCAAGCGTCACGGTCATCCTGCCCTCTCCCTTCCACAACACCACTTCACCGGGCCTCATGAGGGCCTCTTTGACCTCGCCCCCATCCAGGTTCACCTGGATCCACGTCAGTTCATTTGCAGATACCTTTAAGAGCACCGGCTCCACAGGCCCTGCAGGAGGCCGGACAACCGGTTCGGGTTTCACCTCCGCAGGTGCGGATGGCGCTATCCTCTCCACTCTCACCTCTTTAGAGCTCTGTATCGTCGCTGTATCCCTCCCCCCGCCAAAGAGCATGATGATGATCAAGAGGGCGAGCATCCCTGCCCCCATGGGCAGGACTATCTTGATGTTCTTCTGGATAAAGGACTTGCATTCGCCGCCTTCGCCACCACCATCGCCGCTGCTGCCATGCTCTTCTGTCTTAAGTCCCTCATGAGCGACAGGCTCTGTCCTTTTCCCCTCCGTAAGCTTGCCGATAATCTCCTTCTCTTTGATTCCCAAGAACCTGGCGTAGGAGCGGAGAAAGCCCTTCAGAAATGTCTCCCCCGGAAGCTTTGAGAACTCGTCATTTTCGATCGCCTCAAGGTAGCGGAGATTGATCTTCGTAACGCGGGCAACATCTTCAAGGCTGTAGCCGCATACCTTCCTGACCCTCTGCAGATGTTCCCCGATGGTCTCCATATCACTTTTTTAACAGGTCAATATACTTCATGGAATCGACCGCTGCATCACTCTCCGGGGATAACTCGACCACCTTTTTAAACGCGTCCAGCGCCTGTGACCTCATCCCCTCTTTTAAGTAGGCAAATCCCAGGTTATAGTAAATATCCATATTCCGCACATCCAGCCTCTTCGCCGCTTCATAGGAGGCTATAGCCTCCTTAGTCATCTCTAACTTCATATAGGTGAAACCCAGCCAGAGATGGAACATGGACATGTCCTGTTGAAACTTTACGGCCTCTTTAAACTCCAGCATGGCCGGTTGATAATCCCCCTTATTAAAATAGGCATAACCTATATTATAGTGGACCCACTGGGGGGTGGAATACTGACGGTTCTCAAGGGCCTTTTTATACTCATTGATCGCATCATCCCATTTGCCGAGTTTTCCGTATATGGCGCCCAGGCCATTGTGGGCCTCGGCATACACAGGGTCTATGGTCAAGGCCTTCTTATAGGCATCGATGGCATCTTCAAGCCTGTCCATCTTGAAATCGACAATACCAATCGCATAGTAGTATGTCTTATCGCCCGGATTGAATCCGATGGCCTTCTGGAATTCGATAAAGGCCATCTGCAGGTTATTCTCGTTAAGATGCGCCATCCCCAGCTTATAGTGGCTGTCGGCCTCCCGCTCTTTCTTGACCTGATTCTCTGTCATGGCACAGCCGGCAGTCATGAACAACGCAAGTATCAGCCCTCCCAATACCCGTTTCGCATACTTCCGTGTCCACTGATTATGGATTGAATACATCTTCCGGCTCCTCAAAGTGCGTCAGTTGTTTAAATTCACGGTATCGGTTAAGGATCTCTTTGTAATCAAGCGCCCTGATCCTGTTCAGGCTGAAATCCTCGACGACAAAAGAGGCCATCACACTCCCGAATATGACCGCCTGCCTCATATTCTCTTCTGTAAAATTCATGGTGTTCAGAAGATACCCCATAAATCCGCCGGCAAAGCTATCCCCGGCGCCGGTGGGATCAAAGACATTCTCCATCGGATACGCGGGCGCGGCAAAGATGCTCTGTGAGTTGAACATCAGGGCCCCGTACTCCCCCCTCTTTATGATGAGGTGTTTCGGGCCATAGGAGCGGATGGCCTTCGCCGCCTTCACCAGGTTTGCCTCCTGTGCCAATTGTCTTGCCTCGCCGTCGTTGATGACCAGGATGTCCACATGCCCAAGTGTCTTCAGCAGGGCCTCCCTCTTGCCGGATATCCAGAAATTCATGGTATCACAGGCAATAATTTTCGGAGACCTTACCTGGTTCAGGACATCCATCTGAAGTTCAGGGTTGATGTTGGCCAGAAACACCCCTTCTGCCTCTTTATAGGATGCGGGGAGTACCGGTTTAAACGCCTCAAAGACATTCAGGTGGGTCTCAAGGGTCTGGGCCTCGTTCAACTGGTAGCCGTACTCCCCCTTCCATCGGAAGGTTTTGCCGGCCTGTTTCTCAAGCCCTTCGATATTAATCCCGCGGCTCTTCAGAAAATTCAGATGCTGGGCCGGAAAATCCTCTCCCACCACCGCCACAAGATTTACGTCTGTAAAATAGCTCGCTGCCGTGGAAAAATAGGTGGCAGACCCTCCAAGGATATCCTCAACCTCTCCGAAGGGTGTCCTGACACTGTCAAAGGCAACGGAACCAACAACCAATAGACTCATGTAACCTCCTAATAAATCCTATTTCACGTATTTCCCTATAATGAGTTTCAGCCTCTCCTTAGCTTCAGCCGGAATACTCTCCGGCGCAGTAATAATAGCATTGCTCATCGCCGTAGAACAGGAACATCTGCGATCAGCCGGGATACTGCCGACGGCCTCTTTAATGATCTTCTTTGAGGTCTCTACATTCTTATTCAGTACCTCAAGGATCGCATCGGCTGTCACGGCGGCCTCCCCGTGATGCCCGCAGTCATAATCTGTAACGAGGGCAATGGTCGCATAGCATATCTCGGCCTCCCGTGCAAGTTTCGCCTCTGTCACATTGGTCATCCCGATGATATCCACACCCCAGCTCTTATAGATCATAGATTCTCCGCGCGTAGAGAATTGCGGCCCTTCGATGCACAGATAAACGCCCCCCCGGTGGACCTTAGCCCCAACACCGGCCGCCGCCTTGTATAAGGTCCCGGAGAGTACAGGACATACAGGGTCTGCAAGGGACACATGGGCGACAATACCGTCTCCGAAGAAGGTGCTGATGCGCCGTCTGGTATTGTCATAGAACTGGTCAGGGATCACGATCTCCCTGGGGTGTATCCCCTCCTTCATGCTCCCCACGGCACTGACGGAGATGATCTTGTTGACCCCCAGCTTCTTCATGCCGTAGATATTGGCCCTGAAGTTCAGATCCGAAGGCTGGACCCTGTGGCCCCTGCCATGGCGGGGCAGGAACGCAATCCTCCGCCCCTTCAGCTCGCCGACAATAAACGGATCCGAGGGAGGACCAAAGGGGGTATCGATCCTGACCTCCTCTACCCTTTCAAGCCCCTCCATTTTATAGAGACCGCTGCCCCCGATGACGCCTATTTCCACCTCAGACATTGACGACCTCCTCTATCTTCTTCTCCTCCGTTTCTCTGGCATCAAACTCTTTTATGCCCTTCTTCGGCACAATCATGGCAATAGAGTGTTTATAAATGAGGTGCTGATTCTCCCCCTTCAGCAGGATACTGAAGTTGTCAAATCCTTTTATAATACCCGTAATCTTTGAACCATTCAAGATATGAATAGTCACAGGCGTCCTCTCCTTCCTGAGGTGATTCAAAAATTGGTCCTGAAGGTTAATCGTCGTCCTACTCATGAGACACACTCCTTTCGTTATTAGGTAAAACTGACCTCATGTCCCTGCCTATCTCTTCCAAATGGGAGAGATCCGCCTTTGCTGTATACCACCTGATCCGGTTATCCCGCCGGAACCATGTCAACTGCCGTTTTGCATAATGCCTCGTATCTCTTTTCAGGAGACGGATTGCATCTTCCAGACTATACATCCCTTTAATATAGCCTGCAAGCTGTTTGTACCCCAGTCGGCGCATCGGGAGGATAGATCCTCCATGAACCGCTATCAGCCCCCTGACCTCAGCCTCAAGCCCCGCCTCCATCATCCAGTCTACCCGCTCTTCTATTTTCTGATACAGGATCTTACGCTCCATGGTAATGCCTGCAATCACGGGATCATACGGCCGCTCCTTAAACCCATGGACTTCCTGGATATCCGAGAGCGGGACACCCCCGGACTCGTATACCTCTAAGGAGCGTATGATCCTCACCGTATCATTCGGCTTTGTCCGGCCTGCGGACACCGGATCGACCTCACACAATCTCCGGTAGAGATACCCTTTACCATGCTCCGCCTCTTCAGACAACAACCTCTTTCTGAGAATCCAGTCGGTCTTAGGCGCCTCGCAGAGACCGTCGACAAGGGCCCTGACATACAACCCTGTGCCGCCTGCTACAATGGGTATCTTACCCCTCTCATGAAGTCCGGTGATGACCGGTCTTGCACGACTGACATAATCCCAGACGCTGAACCTCGTGTCCGGTTCAATAATGCTGATCATGTGGTGCGGGACCGCCTTCATCTCTTCTCCGGACGGCTTGGCCGTCCCGATATCCATGCCCCGGTATACCTGTATGGAGTCTGCACTGATAATCTCTGTGTCAAAGAGCCTTGCCAGATGGATGGCCAGGGCGCTCTTCCCCGCTGCCGTGGGCCCGACGATTACGATAAGCGGCCTCTTTTCACCCTCCCCCTCTTCACGTCCTCCCAAACATCTTCTCCATATCCGTATATGAAAATCTCCTGACGATGGGCCTGCCGTGCGGACATGTGTACGGCATGTCTGTCTGCAACAGCGCCGATAAAAGGGAGGTCATCTCTCCCTGAGACAGGAGGTCCTTTCCCCGTACCGCCTTATGGCAGGCCTTTCTGCTCAACAGGGCATTCAGGATATCTTCTGTGGCCGTCAGTCTTATACCCCTGCCGGATGAAGATTCCCTCTCTATCATCTCATCAATCATATCCGTAATAAGGGCCCTGCAGGCCTCTCCGGCAAATAGGACAGGGACGGTGCGGATCATAAAAGACCGCTCTCCCATCTCCTCGATATCAAACCCTAACCGGCTGAGAGTCTCTTGATACCCCATCAATACATGGGCCTTATCAAGGCTTAGCTCTAGGGTCTCAGGGATCAGGAGATATTGCACCTCTATCTTGCTATCCGCATATCCCCTTTTAAGCCTGTCGTAGATGACCCTCTCATGCGCCGCATGCTGGTCTATGATGTGCAACTCCCCGTTGATCTCGCCAACGATGAAGAGGGCGCCCACCTGACCGAATACCCGGATCGACGGCCCCACAGATATCTCCTGTGGATGAAACTCTCTATCATCGATAAAGGGGTTGGGATGGCCGGCAATCCCTTCCCGTATCTCAGGCCTGACTGCCGATTCAAAGGCCTCCGGATAGGCGGAGGCCCGCCCCTTTGGCCGCAAGCTATCTCTAACCGCCCCGGCGACCCTGTCATGGATATACCGGTTGTCCCTGAATTTTACCTCTCTCTTTGACGGGTGCACATTCACGTCTACGGATGCGGGGTCTATCTCGATCCATAAAACCGCCATGGCATATCGATCCCGCGGGATCAGATCCGAATACGCCTCCTGAAGCGCATGGGAGAGTGTGGGGTTTCTGACAGACCTCTTATTCACGAAGAACAACTGGTTTTCCCTGCTTCTGAAGGTCAGGGAGGGTCTTGATATAAACCCATGTATGGAACACCCCTCTGTCTCACAGGAGACATTCATCAATTCCTGTAAGATGTCCCCCCCATATATCTGATAAAGCCTTTCTTCGACATCCCCTACAGGCGGGAAATCGAGCAGGGGAACGCCTCCTTTATCGATATTCATGAGGGTAAGGTGGATATCCTTATACCCGAGTGCATGCCGGGTGACGATGTTTAACATATGTCCGAGTTCTGTGGCATGTCCCTTCAAAAAGCTCTTCCTCGCGGGGACATTATAGAACAGGTCTCGCACCTCGATCTCTGTCCCTGGAGGACAGCCGGCATCGGTGCTCTTGATGAATTCTCCGCCCGCTATCTCCACAAGCCGAGGGTATGGATATTAAACAGATCCTCCTTGGAAGAAATCTTGCTGGTGGCATGACGCCCAAAGGCTATGATGGCATCCTTACTGCTCATCCCTATCCCGTTGTCCGCCACAGAGATCAGCCTTGTACCCCCCTTCTCTATCTTAATGACGATCCGGGTCCCTTCTGCATCGATGGAATTCTCGACCAGCTCTTTTAACACAGAGGCAGGCCTCTCTACCACTTCCCCAGCAGCAATCTGGTTTGTTAGTTCTTGCGGCAGGTGTCTTATCCGGTCAGGCATGCGGACTCAGTGTAATTCGGTCAACTTAACCTTTGCCAATCTTGCCTCGTCAGAATAGGGAAACTGTTCGATCACCTTCTTAAAATAGGCCATGGCCGTTTCCTTGTTCCCTGTCTTCTCATAGGAATATCCCATCTTCAATAAGGCGCCTACTACCTTATTGCTCTTGGGAAAATCAATGGTAACACTCTCAAACGCTGCAACCGCCTTCGCGTAATCCCCTTTGCTGTAGTAACATTCCCCTATCCAATACACGGCATTGGGCGCTAAATTACCGCCAGGGGACTGCCGGAGATAATCTGAAAATCCTGCAATGGCAAGGTCGTAGTTGCCCAGCATGTACTCTTTATAGGCCTGATTATACAGATCCGATGGCGCCGCTGTACTGACGCCGGTCCCCTCAGCAGGGAGCGCAGGGGCCGGTTCTTCAGGTTGAGGTGGCGGAAGGGCCACAGGCAGCTTGATCTGGGGTTCAGTCTTGACGACAGGCTTTCCGGTCTTACCCGGGTCCACATCCTGGCCCGGCAGGAGTATCTTGTCCTGCCCCCTCTGTGCCTCCCGCGTCTTAACCTCCAGGATGTCCACCTTCCTTGATAACTCCTGGACTGTCCTCCCCTGATCGTCCAACCCCTCCGACATCTCAGACAATCTGTGGTTATTCTCCTCTAACCTCCCCTGGATCACCTGTACATCCGTCGCCATCTGATCAAACCTGACCTCATAGTTTGCCTGATTTTTCTGGAGGGACTCTACCATCTCTTTCGCCTCGCCCCCAAACTTTGCCACACTCTCCCGCATCTGTACCATCGTCTGCTCCTGCGGTACAGGACGCTGCGGCCTCTGCAGCAAAGAGACATCCCGCTGTGTCTCCAGGACTATCCCCTTCATCCTCCTCACTTCGTTCTCAAGGTCCACCATATCTGCCTGCATGGCACAGCCATAACTGGTCAGTATCCATAGCCATAGCGTTGCAATGACGAATGTCTTGCTCAGGGTTATCATTATCTCGCCACTACGGTAAAGTGTCCCCGCCTGTTCTGTGCCCAGCATTCTTCATTATGCTCTTTGCAGAAGCCCTTCTCTTCTCCATAGCTGATCGTCGCTATCCGGTTCTGGGGGGCGCCAAAGACTGTCAGGTATTTCTTAATCATCAGCGCCCTTTTCTCTCCCAGGGCCAGATTATACTCACCAGTGCCGCGCTCATCGGCATACCCCTCGATGCTTACGACCACTGACCCGTTCTTCTTAATCCACTCCGCATTCTTTTTCAGGATATCCATCTCCCCTTCTTTGAGAATCGCCATATCGAAATCAAAAAAGACATCCTTCAGATCTCCTGCCTTCAGATCTGCTGTCTTCAGATCTCCTGTCTTCATATCTCCTGTCAGGGCCGCTTTCTCTCCGCCCTTAGCCGCGCCTGACTCCTCTCCGGAACCGGCACCTTCAGAGAGATCAGAGATGCCCTTTCCGGCTGTATCGTTAGGCTCAATCGTATCCTCTGCAATATTGCTGGTGTTCAACAGCGCAAGCGGCTCAGTCACCACCTCCTCTGTCCCTCCGTTCTTAGCCGTGCCATCGACCTCGACCGTGGTCTGGACATCCCTTGACGGAGAAGATGGCGCCGTCCCCTCAATCGTTGCAACCTTCTTGCTGCAAGCGCTGATTGCAAAAAGAACCATTAACAGTACTCCAACAAATCTGACCCCCTGCCTGCTGATTTTCATTATACAATCCCTCCTTGTAACGTTAAATAGTTGAGTCTCAAAAATGAGTAAACTAAATAAAACGAAATATGTGATTTTACATATTTGGTTTTATTTATTCTGAACGCAGTGAAGAATCTCATCTTATCAGACCCTTCGCTTCGTTCAGGGTAAATGCGACCATAAACTATGTTAAAATTCAATTATGGTCGCATTTAATTCGGGGACCAATCAGGGCCCCAATTATTGCCCTCATTACGAGTCAGCTTCTCCAGCTTGCTCCCATCGTCATTAATCATGTATATATTCCATCTTCCCTCCCTGGATGAGGCGAACACGATACGCCTCCCGTCCGGCGCCCAGGATGGTGACTCATCGCTCCCCGGTCCGCTCGTTATCTCTGTCAGACCACCGCCGGCCGGATTCATCGTACAGATATGGAAACCGCCTCCCCGCCTGCACGCAAAGGCGATCTTGTCTCCCTTTGGCGACCATGCCGGATCACTATTATACTCCCCTTTAAATGTAAGTCTACGGACATTGGTGCCGTCAGTCTTCATCACGTATATCTGGGGGGCGCCACCCCTGTCAGAGGTAAAGGCCATCTCTCCCCCGGTTGGAGACCATGTTGGGGAGACATTTTCTCCATGCGTATAGGTAAGCCTTTTCAGACCCTCACCCCCTTTATCCATGGTATAGATCTCTGCATTTCCATCCATGCTGGATGCAAAGGCGATCAGGTTCCCATCCGGGGACCAGGAGGGGGAGATATCCAATCCATCATAGTTTGAAAGCCTCTCTCGCTTGCTCGTGGTTAAATCAACGACATAGATGTCCGGATTGCCATCCCTGTACGAGGTATAGGCGATGCGCTGGCCATCCGGCGACCAGGAAGGAGAGAGGTTCAGCGATTTGTTGCTGGTAATCATCCTGGGAGAATAGCCGTCATAATCCATGATGTACAGCTCCTTGGCCCCGGTCTGGTCTGACACATAGACGATCCGGGTCTGGGCAATCCCCTTTTCTCCTGTCAGTCTGAAGACGATCTCATCTGAAAACCTGTGAGCCACCCTGCGAACCATATTATCACTTCCTGCATACCGTTTGGCAAAAATTAATTCTCCGCTCCCGGTCTCATACAACTTTCCATCCAGTTTGATCATCCTCTCACCCTGGGTAATATAGGCTATCACAGCCGACTCAATCCCCAGTTGTCTGAGCTGTCCCCGGATGGCCTCGTTCAGTTTTGACGGGACCCCGTTTATCTTAATCTCCTTATGTCTTATCAGATCAAAATACAGTGACCTGGCCAGGTCATCCTCCAGCGCCTTGCTGACCATAGAGACCGTTGCCGCATTATCCCCGGCAACAACAACGGCTATGGGGATCTTCCGTACCTCTCCCTTTAAGGTCTCCAAATAGACCTCCTTGGCCCGGGCTGTCCCAACAGACGCCATGACCGCCAACATGGCTGCCATATAAAAGACCACCTTTCTCACGGATCAGTCCTGCCTGTCATCCCTTTTCACCAAAGATAAACCGGTAGCGCACCTTAAGAAAATCCTCCTTATAACCCCTCGGGAGCGGGGGAAATGGGTTTGAAAGAGAGACGGCCCTGACTGCCGTCTGATCGAAATAGGAGTCGCCTGAGGATTCAGCAACCCCGACATTATCGATCTTCCCATCTCGATGGATGATGAAATCTATCAGAGTCTGCTTCACCTGTTTATAGGTAACGGGCTGGCTCCATCGGTTGTCTACCTTGCTTCTTATCAGGCCAAGATAATAGTCATACTGGAAATCCGGGATATCGACCACCGGACCGCTGACCACGGGCAGACCCGGCGTAAACCTTGCCTCTTGTACGTTTGCGGTCTTCTCATTTGCCGCCGGGGGCTTGACCATCTCCTTGCCCCGGACATCTGCCTTCTGTTCCACGGTCTCTTGCTTCTGACTCTTCACCGGCGTACTGCTGTCCGCTGCCTTAACCTCTTTCTTCTCCTTTGCCGCAGGGACCGCAGGCTCAGGCACTGCCATTTTGGCAGGATCAGCGCTCTTTGCCGGCTCAACCTTCCTGACCTCCTTCGGCGCCGGCTCTTTTTTCACAACAGGCTTCACAGGCTTCACCGGTTCCGGTCTCTTCTCTGCCGGTTTGCGTACCTCCTCCTCTACCTTAACCACATCTTCAGTCTTCTTCTCCGGCTTCTCCGGTACCGGGGGCCTTTCCACCGGCCTCTCTCTCGGGATAGTTACGATGTTCACATGGATCGCGGAGGGAGGAGGGCCGTACCCCCGATCTGTGTTGGATTTGTACAGGATATTGGAAGATACCAGGGCAAACAAAAGAAGCAGATGAAACAGGAGTGATATCGGAATCGTAATGGTCATAACAGAGACCCTATCTCACCTCCTTGAGCGGTTCGGTAACCATACCCAGCTTGTCAATCCCTAACCTTTTAACAATGTCCATCACACTAATGATCGTCCCATAAGGCACGGCCCTGTCGGCCTTCAGATATACCGTGGTGTCAGATCCGGGCCTTCGCTTCTTCTGGATCTTGGATTCAAGTCCACCGATGGTAGCCGCCTCACCATCTACAAAGAGATTCAGGTTCCTGTCCACGGCAAGCATGATCCTCTGCTCCTGCTTGATCGTATTGACAGAGGACCGGGGAAGATTAATATCGATACCCCGGTACATCAGGGGTGCAGATATCATGAAAATAATCAGGAGCACCAGCACGATATCCACAAAGGGGAATCCACAAAGGGGACCATGTTGATCTCGCTCATTAACCGGTGTCTTTTATCTTCCATCAAAGAAACTCTCTACCTTTGCCTCTGTGGCCTCCTTCTCTGAAGACCATATCTCAGCCTCTAAGAAGGCCATAAACTCCTCTGCAAACACCTCCATCTTTGAAGTCAGTTTCCTGATCCGGTTCAGCAGGTAGTTATATCCTATCACTGCGGGTATAGCGGTCGCAAGGCCTGCGGCGGTGGTGATCAACGCCTCTGCAATCCCCGGCGCTACGGCAGCGATATTGGCCGAACCCTGAGACCCTATCTGCTGAAAGGCATGGATAATGCCCCACACGGTCCCGAAGAGTCCTATGAAGGGGGTCACATTTCCCGTGGTGGCCAGGAAAGAGAGGAAGCCCTCATAATAGGTGGTCTCATCCTCGATAGTCCCTTTGAGCCTCCGGTGTATCGCATTCAGGAAGGCAGGGCGATCCGACAACAGGCCGCTCTTACCGTTTTTGATCTCCTCAAACCGGCTATGACCCTCTTTGAATATCGCAGAAAGAGGGTTATCGTCATGCCCGTCTGTCGAGAGGCGGAGCTGATCGACCGTATCCACCTTTGCAAAGGATTCCAAGAACTCCCCGGCCCCCTTCTCTGCCCTGCGGATCTGAAACAGCTTAAAGAAGATGGCCGCCCAGGAAAAGATGGAAACGATAAAAAGGATCAGGAGGATTATCTTGGCAATAATCCCTGAGGTAAGGATGAGCTTGAATATTTCTGATTCTATATTGCCGGATACCTGCATCAATTGTTAAGAAAAATGGCGGGGCCGACGAGACTTGAACTCGCGACCTCCTGCGTGACAGGCAGGCGTTCTAACCGAACTGAACTACGACCCCGTGTTAAACTCTTTACTTGAATCCTCGAACCCTTGAACCCTTCTTCAAAAATGGTAGGCGGAACAGGGATCGAACCTGTGACCTCAGCCTTGTAAGGGCTGCGCTCTCCCAATTGAGCTATCCGCCCATGGTCTCTATCTTTCTCTATTTCCTCTTATCCCCCTCTATCCCCATGACGACTAACAGGTTGCATCCTAACAACTTTAAAATATATTGTCAACAATAAGATAAATTGCCATAATGATATTGTCGGCTGGAAACCTGTAAGAGGAGGGATTATGGATTTTACCTATCTGGATAATCTTAGCAGCGCCTATGCGGAGTCAAGGATACTTCATACGGCTGTTGAGCTGAACATCTTCGATGCCATCGGGGATAAAAGGGCCTCCGCTCAGGAGGTCTCTTTGAAGCTCCATACCGATGAGAGGGCGACCTTGTTGTTTTTGAATGCCCTCACTGCCTTAAACCTGCTTCGTAAAGAGGAGAACCTCTTCTCACTGACCGAGCTTGCACGGAAATACCTTCTCTCCACATCAGAGACATGCTATACAGGCATGATCAGGTTTGAATCTGCCATGTGGTCTGTATGGGGGGATCTTGCCGGGGCCATCAGGACAGGCAAACCTGTGAGGGTCCCGGATAGGTATCAGACAGACAGAGAGGAGACAGAATCCTTCATTATGGCGATGCACCACCTCGTCTCTGCCCGCGGGGATGCAGGCTATATCGCCGGCAGACTCTGCAGTGAGGGCAGCCGCTCTGTCCTTGATATCGGCTCCGGTCCGGGCACATACCCTATAGCGATATTCAAAAAGAACCCGGACATGGGCATCACCATCTTCGATCTGCCCGGCACCCTTGAGGTGACCCGCAGGGTATTATCCAGGGAGGGAATTGACCGGCAGATACAACTGACAGCAGGAGACTATAATAAAGACCCGCTCCCCGGCGGATTTGACACCGTGTTTCTATCGAATATCATCCATGGTGAAGACGAGGAGGCGAACAGGGCCCTCATGAAAAAGATCTATTACTCTGTGAATCCAGGCGGGCGCATCATCATAAAGGACCATATCCTGAATGAAGACCTTACAAGGCCGGCCTGCGGCGCCATCTTCAGCATCTATATGCTCCTGACCACAAAGGGGCGGGATTATGGATATCATGAGGTGCGCCGCTGGTTGGAAGAGGCAGGGTTTGTTGACATGACCCTCGAAGAGCTGCCGCCTCCCATGACCTCTTCCCTCGTCTGTGGACGAAGGAGCGCTTAGTTATTACAGTTATCGGCAAGGACCTCCTCAAAGATCCCCCTCACCCTTTTTCGCAGATCTTCAAAATTCCTGATAAGCCTCTTCGCACCGGAGACGCGCTTAGTATCCTGATAACCCATCCTGCGGGCCAAAGGGGTCAATCTCTCAGGATTTCTGGGGAGGAGATGGGACGGCATATTATGGACTATCCTGAGCCTGCTCTCCAGTGTCCGGAGGAATGTGTAGAACTTTCGAAGTCTTAAATAACAGTCCTTAGACAGCAGCCCTTCTCTATGAAGGGACTCCAACGCCAAGAGCGTATGGGTCACCCGTATCCCCGGATATTTTGAGCCATGCAATAACTGGAGGTATTGCACCATAAACTCGATGTCCACGATCCCCCCGGGGCCCACCTTGATGTCATAATACTCGCTGTCCTCCTTAGAGACCTCTGCCTCCATGCGGCGCCGCATGGCTCTGATTGAGGCTGCCATCCCTTTCCGTACAGGTCCCTCGTAGAGTGATTGATGACTCAGGGTCATAAACTCACGGCCCAAGGACTCATCCCCTGCAATGACGCGTGCCCTTGTGAGGGATTGAAGCTCCCATATATCCGCATGCTCTTTTATATACATTGCAAATGCCTCAATTGATTGACAGAGCGGGCCCTTGGAGCCTGAAGGCCTGAGCCTGACATCCACCCTGAAGACCGTTCCCTCTCTCGTCATCGAGGTGAGGACTGACATCACCTTACCGGCCAGATGGCCAAAGTACTCATGATTGGATATGGACTTTCCCCCCTGGGTCTCTCCCTCCCCGGAGTATATAAAAACAATGTCCAGGTCGGAACCATAGGTAATCTCCTCTCCTCCCAGCTTCCCCATGCCGGTGATGCAGAACCGGGCCTGCGTCTCCGTGCCGCCTGTTTTGCAGACCGGGCGGCCGTAGATGCGCCTGAACTCCTCCTCTGCGATCCTCAGGGCGCCGGCCACAGAGACATCGGCAAGCATGGAGATGGACTTTGATATGGTCATAGTATCCATGCTCCCCAGGATATCGTTGTAACCTATGTGCAACTCTTCTGTATATTTAAACTTCCGCAGGGCATCCAGCCTTTCCGCATAGGTGCCGCACTCCCCGATCAATGTGAAGAGTTCCCCCTGCATCTCTTCCCGGGCCCTCTTCCTCAGCATCTCGGCAGGGTCGAGGAATTGATCCACAATCTCAGGGTGTCTGATCACGATCTTTGACAGATACTCACTGCTGCTGAAGAGCCTAATTACCGATTCGATCGCCTGCGGATTCTCCTCAAAGAAAGAGTACAGGGTCTCCCTGGCGCCGACCGAGGATATCAACGCCTCCAAGTGATTGAGGGCAAGGTCGGGGTCAGAGGATGCCGCAATCTGAGAAAAGAATGCCGGGAATATCCTGAGGAATATCTGCCGGCTCCTCGGTGTCTGATGGCTGAACGGGGGACCCTCTCTTAACAAGACGACATTCCTGTATGCCTTGCGCGGATCTTTAAAATGATGCCTTGCCAGTATCCCTGCGGCCTCCTCTTCAGACACTACATCCCCCACGATGACCTCGCCGTCGCTGACCTCCTCTGTATGTTCTTCCCCTGCCGCCTTTTTTATCAGACCTTGTAATAACGGCTGTAACCTTATGCCTGCTTTTTTTTTTTTTTTTAAGGCTTGGTACTGCAAACTCTGATTTCCCAAAAAATATAATATTCATCCCGCAGATAACAACTCCTCTTCTTCATAAGAGATGAACCCCTTCTGGGCGAGCCTGTGGAGGGCGCGCAGGGTATTCCGCTCCCTGACCCAGGGCTCTTTTCCTCCATAGAGAAGCTGTAATGCCTGGACAAAGAACTCGATCTCGCGTATCCCGCCATAACCCAGCTTCACATTCCGGGTCTCCTTCCCCTTGACCGCGATGTTCTTGTCAATCTTTGCCTTCATCTCCCTGATCTCGTCTATCGCAGTGAAGTCGAGATATTTCCTGTAGACAAAGAGGTGTATCATCGCCATGAACGACCTGCCAATGGAATCATCCCCGGCAACCGGCCTCACCTTCAGCAACGCCGCCCGCTCCCACGTCTGCCCCCACGATTCATAGTAGATTTCATAGCTCCTCAGGGAGCAGGCCAGATCGCCCTTCTCCCCTTCCGGCCTGAGCCTTGTATCCACCCTGAAGACAAACCCCTCCTCTGTCGTAGCCCCGATAACCTGACTGACCATCTCCGAGAGTTTGACAAAGTACTGATGGTTGGTGAGCGTGCCCGATTCCGTCTCCCCGTTATCCGAGGTGTAGAGGAACATGATATCAATATCCGAGCTGTAGTTCAGTTCCTCTCCGCCGTGCTTCCCCATGCCAAGGACAGCAAATTGGCACTCCTGTATCTGGCCATCCATATCCGTATACAGGGGCCTTCCATACCGCTTCTGCAGATCACTGTTGCAGACCTCATAGGCCATCTGAAGGCATACGTCAGCGACGTTAGAGATCTCCTGCGTAATCTCGGCAAGGGTCCCGTATTCCAGCATGTCCCTCAGGGCAATCCTGACATACTCCCTCTTTCGAAACCGCCTCAGAATCGTTTTCACCTCATTGACCGGCGTCTTCAGGGTAATCTCCCGGCGGAGATTGCTGAGCATGGCCCCGCGGCTGACAGGCTCTTTCAGGAGGTCCGGCGTCGAAAGCCAGTCTAAGTATTCCTGAGGCGCTGAAAAGAGGAAAGTGGACAAGTACTGACTGCTCCCGAAGAGGAGCAAGAGGGGGGGGACCATCTCTTTGTGGTGTGATAAGAAAGTAAAGACCTTCTCCTTATCCTCATGGAATGAGACAAAGCGCTCTAAATTATTGAGCGCCATATCCGGATCAGGGGACTCTACAGAGGATTTTAGGATGACAAGCAATAACCGGTTTAATGCCTGAGGGTGTTGAACATCCCTGCGGAGAAGATTAAGGTTGGTCGCGGCCTTGCGGCCGTCTGTAAAGCCGAGATTGGACAAGAGAGGGACAAGTTTTCCTGTGTCTTCAAGGCCCTCTCTGATCTCTTTGATGACCCGCTTCAAAGCTTCACACAAACAGGGTGATATCCGCCTCTGCCGCATATTCGAGGTAGGCGGCGGCGCCAGCCACCTCGACACCATCAATGAGCTCTTCCTTCTTAGTCCCCATGACATCCATCGTCATCTGACACCCAATCATCTTAACCCCTGTCTCTGCCGCGATATTCAATAGCTCTGTAATCGACGGGACATTGACCTTAGCCATCCAGCTCTTCATCATCATGGTTGCCATCGCCGTCATCCCCGGAAGGGCGCCGATGATGTTGGGCATAGGGACCGGCATTGCAGGATTGGCGAGGGAGGGGCCCTGGAGGTTTTTATTTTTATTCTTATTGATGATATCCAGCCCATAGAAGGTAAAGAATATCGAACATTCGATGTCCATGGCAGCGGCAGTATCCGCCAGTATCAACGGTGGATACGCCATGTCAAGGGTCCCCTTGGATGCGATAATGGCCATCCGCCTCTTCCGCCCGGACATGAGCTCCTTAAACTTTGCTTCTACGATCTCTTCGATATATTTTTTCTCCTGCTCTGTAACTGACATAGTCTGACCTCCCTATTTTATTTTTTTGATAAAAAATTCGTAATGACTATCCTCGTGAACGACCTCTAAAAGCTCCTGACCTGTCTGTTTTGCCCATGCAGGGATATCTTTCACAGAACCGGGGTCCGTGCAGATGACCTCAAGTATCCCGCCGATCTCAAGCTTACTGATGGCGGGTTTGGTCTTCAACTCCGGGACCGGACAGGAGAGCTTCCTGGAATCGAGCACCTCATCTGGTTTGTTCCCCCTTTTTTCCATTCTCTGCCCTCTGGTTTCTAATTTCTAACTTCTGACTTCTTACCTCTCACCTATCCTACCACACAATCACCTTATCATGCCCGATCATCATCTCGCACATGGAAGGATAGTCTACGAGTTTATAAGAGACATCCACTCCCCGTGCACGGACATCGTTGATAGAGGCATATATCTCACCGTGATTTTCCAGCTTAGCCAGGACCCCATCCTGGATCAGAAGGATAGACACATCGCCCTGCGTGCGGTACTGATCAATGATCTCCTGTACCAGGGGGCCTGCCTCTCTTCTGATAATATGCAATACCTTCATCTGAAATTCATCACCACATCGGCGTTCGTAATCAGGAGATATACCCCGGCGCGGTCTATTTTCTCGACATGACTTCCGTGCTCCGCTATCTCCCGCTCCTTAAGCGATAGCTCATCTGCAAAGACCCTCACCCCGCAGGCTGAAAACAGCTCCATGCTCTCGTGTACGTCAGGCCTCCCTATCATATGCGGGGCAAGATTCAGGGCGTTCCAGACCCCATCCCCCATCAGCAGGAGACTCACCCTGTTATCAGATACAGTTTGTCCTATGGCCATCCTCAGGGCCTCCGGAAACACGACCGTATTAAACGGTGTTGCCCATATAATAAACACGACATTTTTTAGAGTGCCCTTCATACAAAGCTCAGAAATCGATCGCATCCATTCACCAGTTTAGACAGATCATACTGGCTCTGGAATTCAACCC
>JACROQ010000026.1 GCA_016214375.1 Nitrospirota bacterium
GCACTGCGGATATCGGATGGGTCACAGGACACAGCTACATCCGCTACGGGCCGTTGGCCAATGGGGCCACGAGCCTGATGTATGAAGGGGGGCCAATGTATCCCCAGCCGGACCGGTTCTGGCAGATCGTGGATAAATACAAGGTCAACATCTTCTACACAGCGCCCACGGCCATCAGGACCCTGATTAAACATGGAGAGGCATGGCCAATAAAACATGACTTGAGCAGTCTCCGCCTCCTCGGGACGGTCGGAGAGCCGATCAACCCTGAGGCGTGGATCTGGTATCACAAGTTCATCGGGAGGGAGCGATGCCCCATCGTCGATACCTGGTGGCAGACCGAGACCGGGATGATCCTGATCACCCCGCTCCCCGGGGCCATCCCCACAAAACCAGGTTCGGCCACACGGCCATTCCCCGGGATTATCGCGGATGTGGTCTCCAAAGACGGGAAATCACAGCCGCCGAATCAGGGGGGGTATCTTGTCATAAAGAAGCCCTGGCCGGCCATGCTGCGGACGATCTACGGGGACCCTGAGAGATATAAGAAACAGTACTGGCAGGAGATCGAAGGGGTCTATTTCACAGGGGACGGTTCAAGACGCGATGAAGACGGCTATTTCTGGATCATGGGGCGTGTGGACGATGTCATGAATGTAGCCGGACACCGGTTGAGCACCATGGAGATCGAAAGCGCCCTTGTCAGCCATCCGAAGGTGGCGGAGGCTGCCGTGGTCGGCAGGCCGGATGAGATCAAAGGACAGGCGATTGCCGCCTTTGTAACCCTGGAGATGGGGAACAATCCCACAGAGGAGCTCAAGAAGGAGCTGAAAGAACATGTGGCAAAAGAGATTGGGCCGATTGCAAAACCGGATGATATCCGGTTTACAGACTCCCTGCCAAAGACGAGGAGCGGGAAGATTATGCGCAGGCTGCTCAGGGACATTGCCTACGGGAGGGAGAAAATGGGTGATACCACGACACTGGAAGATTACTCGGTATTAGCAAGGCTGATGGAGGATAAAGAGTGAACTGTCTGGGGGGTCAGGTCTTGAATATTGACTTTGACTGAAAAGTCAGTATTCAAGACCTGACCCCCCCGCCTTGGGCAACTACGGCAGGGAGATCGGCAGCCTGGTCAATATATACTTCAGGTCCTCATCATCAAAGGACAGACCGGCGCCCGCAAAGGCACCCGACAGCTTTGAATTCACAAAATCGTCTATCCCTGCATTGATAAACAGGCTCTTAAAGACCATATAATTCACGGTCAGCTTCAGATGGGGTTTCTTTGCATCCGGATCTCCATCAAAATTCCAGGCATCGACTGACGTCCTGAGCTGCTCACCCTTGATATAGTAATCAGCCCCAAACCCAAAGGTGCTCTCCATCAACCCGCCGCGGAGGATCACGTCCCCGAATCTCCGGGCAAACAGGGCGCTTATTTTCAACTTGTCATCCCTCCTGATCTCATGCGTATCTATCGTCGTCCCGGGGGTTGTGGTCACCTTTGTATCCGTCACCTTGACCCTTCCTCTCGGGTCGTCCACGATCTCAAAGAGGTAGTACTTGTCTTCCTTGGGCTGGAGTCTCAGGGAAAAGTACCCCTTCGTATTATTCCCATCAAAGAGATATTCCCCCCTGAACCCCACATTCAGTTTAAACCTGTCTGTCGCGGTCACATATTTGTTGATCCCGGTCAAGGTAGAGTCGAGCTTTTCGTAAAGCCCGTCCTCCTGCATGAGCTTGCCTACCGTCCCTTCCCCCTTCTCCACCCTGGCCACAAGCCTGTCCACCCGGTTCAACAGTCTTGGGGCGCTCTCCTTGAGATCCGCTGATAATCCCTGCAGGTTGGCCATGGTGTCCCTGAGCGGTGTTTTATTTTCCCGTGCGATATCGCCCAGATCCCCGGATATCTTTCCTAAATTTGTTATGGCATTTTTTAATGGACCTTTATTCTCCTCTGCGATATCCCGCATCTGTCCAATCAGGTCACCCAGATTTCTGATGATGTTGTCAATAGCACCGCTCTCCTTCTCGGTCAGGGTGGAGAGGCTTTGAGTCATATTTCTCAGATTCGTGATAATCTCATTAATGGAACTCTGTGTCTCAGGGGTCCCCAGCGTCTCTTTAAAGAAACCGCTGATTGACTTTATATCCTCTGCCACGTTTTGCAACTGGCTAATAAGACTGTCCAAATCAGCCACACTGATCGTCTTATTAATGATATCGCCTTCTCTTAAGAACCCCTCCTCTTTCCCCGGAATCAGGTCTAAGTACTTTTCCCCTAAGAGGCTCTCTGATTTTATGGCCGCAACCACCCCTTTTCTGATCTTCACATCAGGATTGATCTTCATGGCCACCTTGGCCATCTCCCCGGCAAGGGTAATCCCCTCGATGGACCCTACCGCCACCCCTGCCATCTTGACCGGGGATTTGATATCGAGCCCGGCAACAGACTCAAAGACCCCGTATATCAGATATCCCTTTTCCCTGCCAAAGGTAAGTTCCCCGATCTTGAAGGTCATGTAGCCAAGCACGATCACCGCAATGATGACAAAGAACCCGACCTTGATCTCTGTGGTGAACTTCTGCATTGTTTCCTCTCCAGCCGGCGCTACACCGCCTTTATCGGCCCGACGGAACTCCCTGTAATAAACTGCTGCACGACCGGATTAGCGGACTTTCTGATCTCATCCGGAGTCCCCACCTCGAGTATCTTTCCCTCATAGAGCATCGCAATCCTGTCACCAATCTTGTAGGCGCTGACCATATCATGGGTGATGGCAATGGCCGTTACATTCAGCCGCTTCTTCATCTCAATGATGAGATCGTTGATTGCATCCGCCATGATCGGGTCAAGACCGGTTGTCGGCTCGTCATAAAGGATAATCTCAGGCTCCATGGCGATCGCCCGTGCCAACCCAACCCTCTTCCTCATACCGCCTGAGAGTTCCGACGGCATCAGATCCTCGATCCCTTTAAGCCCCACCATCTCCAGCTTACGCCTTGCGGCCTCCCGGATCTCCTTCTTGGAAAGCGGGGTGTGCTGCATCAGCCCGAATCCCACATTCTCCCATACCGCTAAAGAGTCAAAGAGGGCGGCAGCCTGAAACAGCATACCATATTTCTTCCTGAATTCGTTCAGATCCTTCTCCCTCAGATGGGAGATATCCACCCCATCCACAAGCACACTCCCTTCATCCGGCGTCAGGAGTCCTATGACATGCTTGATCAATACGCTCTTTCCAGACCCGCTCCCCCCGATCACCACCATCGTCTCGCCGCGATTAATCCGGAGATTCACGCCGCTAAGGACGTGTTTATGGTTGAAAGACTTATGTAAATTTAAGATGTCGATCACAAGAGGACCAAAAATATTTTTAAAATGAGCGTTTCATTTGAATAATAAAGCCGCCAGAAAATAGTTAGAAATCAGGATCAGCATCATGGACAACACCACGGCCCCTGTGGTGGCCTTTCCAACCCCCTCTGCGCCCCCCTGGGTATAGAAGCCCTTGTAGCAACTGACCGTGGAGATGATGATCCCAAAGACCCCTGCCTTCAGCAGCCCTCCGTAGATATCGTTTAACTCCACATACTTTGTGCTCATGCGGATATAGATCACGGGATTGGCATCAAGCACGTGTACGGCAACCAGATATCCCCCGACGACCCCGACAAAGTCTGCAACGATGGTCAGGAGGGGGAGCATGACAAGACCGGCAAGGAACCTGGGGGTTACCAGATATTTTATGGGATTGGTGGCCATGGTCACCAGGGCATCAATCTGCTCTGTGACCCGCATGGTCCCCAGCTCAGCCGCCATAGCCGCCCCGGCACGCCCTGCCACGATCAGTCCTGTGAGGACGGGTCCGAGCTCACGGGTGATGGAGAGGGCCACGACCGTCCCCATGAAATTCTCCGCATTGAATCGTTTAAATCCGGTATAGGTCTGAATCGCAAGGACCATCCCGGTAAACATCGCCATAATGAGGACCACCGGCAGCGAATTGACCCCTATCGCCTCCATCTGCTGAAAGATATTGCGCAGCTGGAAGGGGGGTCTGACAGACCATGAGAGGGTCCGGCCGAACATGATGAATCCCCGGCCGGCATCTTCCGTAAACTGAAGCGTCCTTTTGCCTATATAGGTAACAGCCCTTGTAAACATCCCTGCTTCTCTCCCACGCTTCTCGCTTCTTGCCTCTTGCTTCTAACTTCTTGCTTCTAATCTGCTACCTGCTCACTGCTACCTGATATACACCCTGTCCACCCTCTCCCCGATATTGCACAGGACCTCATAGGATATGGTTCCTGTCCAGCCCGCGATGTCGTCGGCAGTAATCCGGCGGATACCCTCACCCCCGATGATAATGACCTCATCTCCAGCCTGCACACCCGTGACATCCGTGACATCGATCATCGTCATATCCATACAGACCCTCCCGATCACAGGGGCAAGGTTCCCCCTGACGATGACCTCTCCGATATTCGACAGGGCACGGTTGTAGCCATCCGCATAGCCGATGGGGATCGTTGCAACAAGGGTCTCCCGGCTTGTGATAAAGGTCCTCCCGTAACTGATCCCTGTCTTAGGGGTGACCTTCTTCAGATAGAGTATCCTGCTTTTTAACGTCATCACAGGCCTCAGATCTGCCTTCGAAGACAAAAAGGATGCGGGCACATACCCATAGAGCATGATCCCGGGTCTGACCATATCCAGGTGGCTATCCCCCATATCCATAACCGCTGCACTGTTCGCCGCATGTTTGAGGGAGAGGGTAATCCCCATCCCTTCGATCACCCGGCAGGCAGCGTTAAAACTCTCGAGCTGTTCCCTGGCAAACTCCCGGTTTTGCAGATCAGCCTCGGCAAAGTGTGTCATGATCCCTTCGATCCTCAGTCCCTGCAATTGTGCAACATATTGGGCAAACTCCGGCGCCATCTCGGGGGTGACGCCGATCCTCCGCATCCCGGTGTCCACCTTGATATGAACCGGAACGGTCACACCTTCCTCGACAGCAGCCTTTGAAAGGGCCGACGCAAAGGAGGGGGCATAGAGGACAGGGGTAAGCCGCTGGCGAATGATGCCAGACATGATGCCAGATGCGTAGTCCTCGCTGATACCCCCCATCACCAGGATATCCGTATGAACACCTGATTCCCTGAGGCGGATCCCCTCTTCGACATGGGCAACACCCAGCATATCGACCCCGGCGCCTTCCAGTTCCTTCGAGACCCCGATCATGCCGTGGCCATAGGCATTGGCCTTGACGACAGCGAGTATCTTACAGTCTGGGGGAATAAGGGATCTCACTTGATTCAGATTATGGATCAGATGGGTCAGATTTATTTCTGCAACCGTCAATGACATTTTATTTTAATCTCACGGGTGCTTTCTTCTGTAAGCCTCAGCCTTTTCCCGGCTGGCGGCAGCCAGATCCTCTTTTCCCATCATCTCGTAGAGATCGCCGAGGAGTCTGTATTCACTGAAAAGGAGATCAACCTGCTCAGATTCTGTTGCGGCAATGGCCTCCTGAAGCACGGCCACGGCCTCTTCATAGTTGCCCATTCTACCATAGATGTTGGCCAGTGTGTCCAGATAATAGGGGTCCCTCCGGATGCTCAGGGCCCTTTCAATCTCACCCCTTGCCTCATCAAATCGCTCTGTGGCCATATAGGCCCATGCCAGATTATTATAGATATCCCCGTTGTCAGGTGAAATCTCTAATGCCTTGCGATAGTACTCCTCTGCAAGGTCATATTCGCCCTTCTTATAATAGGCATTGGCCATATAGTAGAAGGGTCTGTCGTCTCCCTCAGATTTCCTGACAGCCTTATCATACTCCCCTATCGCCTCGTCATACTCCCCACTCAGCTCATAACCGAGGCCCAGAGAGAGATGTTCCTCCGCACTGAGGGGGTCGTGTAAGACAATGATCTTTGGGATAGGGGCACAGGCAGAGAGTGTCAGTGCCAGAAGAGAGGCACAAAAAGGCAGTATCGCCCGAAGGCTCAGTTTGGGACGACGCTCAGTGTCCAATATCCCCCCCTCTCCCACATCCTTAAAAAACGATCATAGGAAATAAATTTACCCCGCTCTATCCCGGAGTAGGCAATAATCCCGCCCCATTCATCATCATAGCCGACGATCAGCATATAGTGTCCCTTCCGGATACCCCAGACCCCAAGGTCAACGAAGGTAATCACCGGGTATCCGCCGGCGATATCCTGTTTGATCCCTTCAATATCTCCCTGAGTCTCAAAGACGGACATCCCTCCCTTTTCCCCATAACGCCTTGCATAACTGACCATATCCATCTTCAGGGTCCCCTGGATATCTGTCAGATAAATGGCCCTGGAGATCTCTTCCGGGACAATCCTGTTCCCCCAGAAATTTAACACACTCGCGAGGACAGAAGGCCCGCACTGAAATTCCTCCTGCGGGAAAAAGGGTACCCCCTGTATATAAAAAGACACCGGATGGCCGGCATCGGGGGAATGTCCTGGATAGTAATGATTGACGGAGCAACCGGTGAGAGAGACCATGATGACCGTCCAAAACAGAAAGACCCCAGGATTCACTATCCCTGAGGCCTTTTCTCTTGTAAATGCTAAGATCATTTAGTTATTTTATGATAACCTGTTTCCCCATAATCTTCATAATCACAATGACCAATATCACAATGACTAAGAGGGTGATAATCACACCGAGGGCGCTATCGCCTCCATAGTCGATCTCATCAATGTGGGTTGCGATCTGATGGAGCTGGTCCTGTGATAATTGATTCAGCCGGCTTGAGACCTCTTCTGCAGTCAGGCCGAAGTCTGCCAGCCTCTGTTGGACAAGCCTTGATTCAAGAAAGGTCTGTACCTTCGCCATGTCCCCTATGCTGTCCGCCACACTATTTCCTGCATCCGGGGTGATAAACATGGCTGATGAAGGCGATGGTATTGCGGAGATGATAAAGATCGCAAAGATCAGATACAGTGTAAGCATGCGTAGTAAGTTGATACCGGTTTTCCTGCCCATATAGATTCTCCTTTTTGGGTTTACACCTCCATGATTTCCTGTTCCTTCTTTTTCAGGATCTCATCGATCTTATGGATATACTGATCCGTTAATTTCTGGATATCCTCCTGTGACTTTTTGATCTCATCTTCGGATATCGCGGCATCCTTGCCGGACTTCTTGATCTCTTCGTTGGAGTCCCTTCGAATATTCCGGACTGCCACCTCTGCATCTTAAGCCATCTTTTTGACAAGCTTGA
>JACROQ010000136.1 GCA_016214375.1 Nitrospirota bacterium
CAGGGAGGAGTATTCTGAGCCTACTGCTGCAACGACTGGAGTCGTTGCACTCCAGAGTAATGGCCCTTCATCCTTCTCAGTCAGCATTGAGGACGATAAGGGGAATGTTATCATGGTTAGCAGAGTGGAAGATATGGAAAGCACATCTGCCACAACCAGTGATTTAATGATCACCGATGAATCAGACCGTTTAGTGTTAACCTGGCAGGGCAAAGGTAAAGTAAAGGGCTTTATCCTCCATCGTGCGGAAAAGGGGAAGGATAACTATACTGCCATTTCTAACCTGATCCCATATTTTGGCCGGGATGATAAGGATACCTTCCTCTATAAGTTCACTGACAACAATATAAAGCCAGGGGTTAAATATGACTACCGACTGGAGAGGGTATCTCCAGAATTTAAGATGGGAAGGAGGGATTAGCCATCCTCTTTCAGCAAGCGGGATTGGAGTCTGGTAGGGATAAATGCCGGCAAAGAACATGCAGTGATAACATACAATGGTGACAAAGCTTTCTCTACTGTTTCGGATATTCTTGCCCTCGTTTTTTGTACTTTCATGTACAATACTTTTCTCAGGTAGAGTATGGGCTCAAGGGATTATCCTCAAGATCCCGGTCACCCAGGAGGGTGTCTACAGGATTACATATAATGACATCGGCTACTATGGGCAACCCTACGGTGTTGATCCAAAGCAGATTGACCCTCGCCAGATTCACATCTATAACCGGGACCGGGATGTGGCAATCCATGTTTCAGGCGAGGAAGATGGCCAATTCAATTCCGGTGATTATATAGAGTTCTACGGTGTTCCGGTTGGACCGGGTGATCCCGAATATAAATACACAGAGGAAAATGTCTACTGGCTCAAGGTAAGCAGTGATACACCTGTCCGGATGCCCTTCCGGGAAAACCCCGGAGCGGGTACACCGGGGCCTCATTTCCTCCACACCTACCACGCAGAGCGGAACTGGGTCTACTGGGAGACTATGCCCAATGGTGTGGGCCTTGACCACTGGTTCTGGGGGCAGAAGATACTCAAAGGAGGGGGCCAGGACTATACATTCTACCTGTCTAACATTGGCAGCGCTACCCTGCCGGCCACTGTGCGTGTCTATCTCCACGGAAGGACCGATGATGTTTCCTCCCCGGACCATCAGACGAGGGTCACCTTAAATGGAACAACACTGGGAGATGTAGTCTGGGACGGGCAAAAGTCTATCATTCATTCGTTTGATAATGTCCCCCATTCCCTTCTTAAGGCCGGCGCCAACACCATCAGGTTTGATGAGATAGAAAACCCTGGTGTTACCGTTGACAGCATCTTTGTAAACTGGGTCGAGGTGGACTATTATAAGAATTTTGTGGCAGAGGGAGACAGTTTGAAGTTTACGGCACATGGTAATGGGAATATGGGCTTTTCTATATCCAATTTTTCCTCTCCTATCATAGAGGTATTTGATGTAACCGACTCTTATAGACCCCGAAGGCGGACTAACCCCGCAGTGACCCCTTCAGGTAGTACGTATACCGTGAAGTTTTCTGACACTGTATCAGGTAATGCGACTTACCTTGCCATTGCAATGCCCGAGATTAAAGGCATTTCATTTAATTTCATTACCGATCCTCCTACTCTTAAAGACACCAACAATGGCGCTGACTATATCATCATTACCCATGATGACCTGAAGGGGGCAGTCTCCCCCCTGGCCGAACACAGGAAAAACAATGGTTACAGGGTCAAGGTGGTCACAACACGGGAGATATATGATGAGTTCTCAGGCGGGATATTTACCCCACAGGCGATAAAAGATTTTTTAAAGTATACTTATGGGAATTGGAAGCGGCCTGCTCCGGAGTTTGTCCTCTTAGTTGGAGATGCGAATGTTGACTACAAGGACTACTGGAAGACCGGCCAGATCAACTATGTCCCCACTTACCTGGTAGAAACGACTATTGTAGGAGAGACCCCAAGTGATCACTGGTTTGTCACAGTTTCAGGCGATGACCCGCTTCCGGATATGTTCATTGGACGCATCCCGGCCAAGACGGCAGGCGAAGTTAGCGCAGTGGTCAACAAGATCATTGGTTATGAAACCGGTGCAAAGGGGGATTGGCGTTATCGTGTGGCCTTTGCGGCCAATGACGTGGACCCGAGATTTGAGGAGTATTCTGAGGAGTGGGCGTCCTATTTGCCTGGAAACTATTCGCCCGGCAGGATCTATGCGAGCCAATATGGAGATAAGACCCGGCCTATGGCGGATTTAATAAAGAATCTAAACGATGGTATATTAATCACCAGCTTTTTCGGTCACGGAAATGTGGATCTCTGGGCGTCCAGCCAGGGTAATAATCTCTTCACGTCGGACGATGCCGCCTCTCTCACCAATCAGGGGAAGTACCCCTTTGTGACGGCATTTAACTGTCTGAACGGTCTTTTTGCCGAGCCCAGTGAGGGAAAGTGGATTACCCTGCCCGATGGGAGCTCCATACTCTACGCCGTCCCCCTTCCGGAGGCGCTCCTGTTTCAGGATGACCGTGGCGCTCTGGCCATGTGGAGTCCCTCGGCCTTTGCTTATCCATCCGAGCAGAGATGGATCGGTCGTGAGCTCTTCTCCGGACTCTTTGATCAGGGGAACAATATCCTGGGCTCTGTGACGACCCAGGCCAAGGTGAATGCCTATGTTAAAAAGGGCATCTATGTAGAGAACCTCGATGTAGTTACATTTTTCGGGGACCCTGCAACCAGGCTTTCACTGGATATCAAAAAGGACAATCCCTCAAGTGGGAGTGGTGGTGGAGGGTGTTTTATAGCTACAGCAGCGTATGGCTCATATCTACATCCCTATGTCAGGGTCTTAAGAGACTTCAGAGACCGCTTTCTATTACGGACGGCATGGGGTGAGAAGTTTGTCGGGATATATTACAATCTTTCCCCTCCGGTGGCTGAATGGATATCTCAGAGGGGATGGGCAAGAGGAGTCTCACAGGTCATACTCATTCCCATCATCTTTGGGGCATGGCTTGTCGTGGGTGCACCCGGTTGGCTTATGCTAATTATCCCGGGGCTTACTCTACTTTGCTGGACTGTGATCTTTATAGTAAATCGTCACCGAAGGTTTACAGCTCTGATATTTATAGTCATATTATTTTCCGGCATGATTGGCAAATCTACTGTGTGGGCATTGCCGGCAGACAACGATCTGCGGGTGATCCGTTCTGATGAGGATGGTCTTTTAATAGAGCTGGCGCTGCCTCCATTTGAGGTAACCGGAAAGGCCATCGGTAAGACGACATATGATCAGGTAATGGTACAGGACTATGGTTTTCTCAAAGAGATTGCAAGACCTGAGGTCCCTGTACGCGGGACGCTGATTGCCATCCCCGAAGACGCAAGGGTTTTATTGAGTGTTACAGCAGACAATTATGATACCCGCCGGCTTAATATCGTTCCAGCGGTTCCGCCGGGAGATGATTCTGTATCGCCTGCATTTGATCAGAAGGTCTATCAAAAGAATGCCTTTTACCCCGTGCCCCTTGCAGCCGTTGGATTTACAGGTTACATGAGGGACCAGAAGGTCATGCAGATACTCTTCTATCCGGTTCAATATAATCCAGTAAGCGGCGAAGTGCGCATTTACAAAAGGATTCAGGTGAGAGTAGATTTTGGCAGTGCGGCAAAGGTTCTATGGAGACCCTCTCCAGGGAAGAACATGGATGTCCGTTCCAGCGCAGGTTTCTCTGATGCTTACGATAGACTCCTGAGAGGCCTGATCCTCAACTATCCTCAATAAGGCAATAATGCCCTCAAGCGAATGAAGGATGATACAGTCACTTACCGGCTCCCTCTATTTCCCAAACCACAGACTGGCGTCAAACATGAAGAACTGTTCAAGGGGTAAAGAGATATTCCGGTATCGTTTCAAATATAACAGTGTGAAGTTCGGGATCAGCTATGACACAGGTTGGAGACTGTAAGGTCACTGCAGCAGAAGGACAGACCTGATGGCCCGTCCTTCCACAGTGCTTTGGAAGATTAAGGGTAGCATCCCGGCAGACTTAAATGCGTTTCGCTAATTCAAGTCTGAGATACTGGCTTATGGTGCGATTATGTTTTTCTGCCTCTTTTTCTAAGTCCTCAAAATATTGCAGGTCAAGCAATTTACGTACATCACAAAAAA
>JACROQ010000027.1 GCA_016214375.1 Nitrospirota bacterium
AAGGAAACGGGGACTCCGCAAGGAGAACCATCCCGGAGCGCAGGGTCCCAGACAATCGAGATTGACGTCCGGGGACTTGAACCGCCTGAACCGATGGTCAGGATCATCGAGACCCTTCCTCAGGTGGGTAAAGGCACTGTGCTCCTTGTACACCACCACCGTGAACCGTTGATGCTTTATGATAAGCTTGAACACCTTGGCTATGAGGCCGCTACAGAAAAGGTATCTGAAGGATACTATAAGGTCAGGATTACCAGGAAGGGTTAAAGGTTCAACACACATAATGAGCGCCCCATTTCCGGGAAATATAGCAACCCCGTATACACCCCCTTTTAAGGTGGTGCGTCAATATTTTATCGTCGCCACGATCGCCTTCATCATCTTAAACGGCCTGATGCTCTTTAGCTATCAATATATCCAGGGTTATCATTTCCAGCCCCGGCTCCTATCCTTTGTACATATAGGTGTCCTTGGCTGGGCCACCATGATCATCATGGGGGCCATGACTCAGCTTGTCCCCGTTATCCTGGAGACCTCCCTGTACAGTGTCAGGATAGCCCGGTGGGGGTTGTGGTTATATCTATCAGGAGTCGCCGGGGTTGCGGGTCATTTCTGGTTGCTGGCAGGAGGGGCGGGAGGAATGGCCTCAGCGGCCATTACAGTCTTCCTCGCCATCATCCTCTTTGTGGCCAATATAGGGGCTACCTTGCATAAGGTAAAGACAATGAATATCACGGTGGTCCATATCATCGCTGCAATCACCTATCTGACCGTAGTAGCCACCTTTGGCCTCTTGCTCGGACTTAATCTCAGTTTCTCCTTCCTCAGGGGGAATCATCTGCACTATCTCGCCCTGCACGCCGCCATCGGTTTTGCAGGCTGGTTCTCTATGGTCATTATGGGGGTCTCCTACAAACTCCTCCCGATGTTCTCCCTCTCTTACACATACCGCACATGGCAGGGATGGACAGCGTTTTGTCTTGTCAACATCGGCATCCTGGGAATCATCGTCGAGTTCATCCTGGGGAACCCCTTCTACAGCGCTATCCTGATCGCGGCAGGTCTCTTCATGTTTTCTTATCAGGTGAGGCTCATCATGGCAGGAAGGATGAGAAAAACGTTAGACCTCGGGCTGCGTCACACCATGCTTGCCTATGGTTATATACCCATTACGGCGCTCCTCGGACTCTATATTGCACTCAGTCATGGGATACCTGTTATCCGGCAGCGTATGATATTGATATTCGGTTTTGCCGTGATATTCGGCTGCATTACCTTCCTGGTCATCGGGATGATGTATAAGATCGTCCCCTTCCTCGTCTGGTTCCATAAATACAGTGACAAGGTAGGGAAGGAGAAGGTCCCCCTGCTCAAAGACATGTTTTCCGAGAAGATTGGGAATATACACTTCTGGCTGAGTAATATCGGGGTGCCGGTCGTGATGGCAGGTCTTTTCATCGAGAACCAGGTTATCGTGGCCATAGGGTTGACGATCACATTTATCTCTTCACTCTTATTCGGATATAATATGTTTACAGTCTTCACAAAAAGGCAGGGATGACATGGTATCAGAAAAACTCATACTGACCGCATTAAAACACGTCTTAGACCCTGAGATCGGAGTGAATATAGTAGACCTCGGCCTGGTCTATGAGGTCAAGGTGGAGAACGGCGACGTCTATATCAGGATGACCATGACCACCCCAGGCTGTCCCCTCCACGAGAGCATATCCAAAGGAGCGGAAGAGGCCGTAAGACAGCTCCCAGGCGTAGAGAATGTCCAGGTCGATCTGGTTTGGGAACCGGCCTGGACCCCTGAGAGGATGAGCGACTGGGCCAGAAAACAGTTGGGCTGGAAATAAAATATTTTACATCCCTGACAAAACCTGCTATATTTCCGCGCAGAAACCACCGATAGAATACACACCAAAAAGTCGCAACATCAAGTCATCTCACCCAAAGATAAAAGTAAAACCTTAATAAGGGGGGGCCCATGAAAAAGCAGAGTTACATTCTGGCACTTCTGTTCTTCTTTACCCTGGTTGCTTCATTAGCCTTGCCAAAAAAGGCCCAGGCAATTCCGGCATTTGCACGGCAGACAGGGATGGCCTGCTTGACCTGCCACTTCCAGCACTTTCCTGCACTGAATGCCTTTGGCCGTGCCTTTAAAGCAGGCGGGTACACTATGATAGGCGGGGAAAGCATGGTGGAGGGGGATATGCTCTCTCTGCCAAGCGCCCTTAATGCCTCCGTAGTACTGAAGGTCCGGTATCAAAAGACCAATGGGAATTACTATTACACCGACAGCGGTGGTAATCCAACATTAGCCGAAGATGAAGCTGCAGACCCTTCTGTGAAGACTTCTGGGAAAGTAAGCACCAATAAAGGAGAACTTCAATTCCCGGATGAGGCATCCCTCTTCCTTGGAGGCCGTGTCGGTGAGCATATCGGATTTGCCTATGAGATGGGACTCAATGGAGAAGGTATCGATAATTTCACATCTTTCAAGATGCCTTTTGTATACGATGTGGCTGGCACAAAAGTCAGTGTCATCCCCTTTAACACAGATTCCCTGGGGCCCTCCTTCGGTTTCGAGCTTCTCAATACCGGGGCAGTCCGGAATATCCGTACTATGGAACACAGGAAGGATATCTCTGCCCAACAGTACATTGGCACAGCTACAGCGGCCGAAGGGATCGCCTTTGTGGCTGCCCATAATATGGGCTTTGTCAATTACAGCCTCTGGGCACCTTCCCATACGGCAAAGGATATAGGGCCATTCTCTCAGTACCTCCGTATTGCCGCGACTCCGACACTAAGCGGGTGGGACCTCGGCGGAGGTATCCAATGGTGGGGAGGGACGACCTCTGTAGGCACTGGTGGTATAGATTCAGATCATCCAAATAGCGATTACCAAACTCATGCCTGGGCCATAGATGCCCAGGCGCAGGGGGCTGTAATGTCAATGCCGCTTGGCATTTATCTGGGTTACGGAAGTGCGGCAAAGTCTAAGAGTGGAGAACCAACAAACCTGTTTAACTCCGGTACCAATGATGATAAAACCGCCCTATCGGTTAGTGCAGAACTGGGGGTCCTTCCAGGCAGGGCTACCGTATCTCTCGGCTATCGTACAGCCGATACAGGGGCCGCATCAAACAACAAGGATAATGGCCTGGTCCTCGGGGCCACCTATCAGTTTGCACAGAATGTCCAGCTTCAGCTTAACCACTCCAGCTACGGCGGCAGCAAATATGAGACAACACCAGCCCCGGCAGATGGGGACCAGCTCACGACGTTGATGCTCTTTACGGCGTTTTAAAGCAGGATAGGCGGGGTTTTCAAAAAAAAGAGGGGTCAGGTCTTGAATTTTGACATATCAAACTGATATGTCAAAATTCAAGACCTGACCCCTCCCCGACCTCTTTACCGCGTTTTAAGACAGTTCATTCGGGACAAAAACACAAGGGGGACAGAATTAAATTCTGTCCCCCTTTTTTCTTGTTTCTGACTTCTTGCTTCTGTCTTCTTACTTCTGACTTCTAATTTCCAATCTGCTTCCTCTTGATCGTCTTCTCTATCTCCATCACGATATGCGCAGATGTTAGTCCATATTTCTTAAAAAGCTCTTCTGGAAGGCCGGACTCGGCATAGGTATCTCTAAGCCCAATAAAACCCATAGGGACAGGGGAGTGCTCCGCTGCCACCTGCGCCACTGCGGCGCCAAGCCCCCCGGATAAGAGGTGCTCCTCTGCCACGACGATAGCGCCCGTAGTCCGGGCTGATTGAACAATCGCATCCACATCAACAGGCTTCACCGTATGCATATCGACTACTCTGACATCAATACCTTTTTCACTGCATAGACAGGCCGCCTCCATAGCCTCCTGCACCAGGAGCCCATTGGCAATCACCGTAATATCTCTGCCCTCCCGAAGGATATTTGCCTTCCCGATCTCAAACCGTGCCCCCGGCTGATAGACGATCGGGGCCCTGGGCCTCCCTGTCCGTATATACACAGGCCCTGCATGTTCAGCAGCCAGTCTGACAAGCGCCCTTGTGGCAATCTCATCCGCAGGGACCATTACCACAAACCTGGGGAGAGCGCAGGCTAAGGCAATATCCTCCACTCCCATCTGGGATGCCCCGTCTTCGCCGATGCTTATGCCCCCATGAGAGCCAACGAGCTTCA
>JACROQ010000139.1 GCA_016214375.1 Nitrospirota bacterium
ATACAGGGCGAGTCGAAATCCCCCCTTTAGAAAAGGGGAACAAGGGGGGATTTATCGGAGATCTTCGGCTGAACGCTCATGAGCCGCAGCCTCACAAAGGGGCATGAACATGTCACCCTGAGCCGAAGGCGAAGGGTCTGATGCCCAGGGATAATCAGATTCTTCGCTGCGCTCAGAATGACAGGACGGGATTTTCAGATGACAAATCATAAAATCAAGGTTGCTGTCATCGGCGTGGGATACCTCGGGGAACACCATGCCCGGATCTATTCATCAATGGATCAGGTTGATCTCGTGGGCGTGGCAGACGTTGATGCCGGAAGGGCCGATCATATTGCGGCCAAATACAAAACGAGGGCATTCCATGATTATAAAGAATTGTTTGGAAAGGTCGCTGCCGTCAGCATTGCTGTGCCTACAGTCCTGCACTACCCTGTCGCCCTCGACTTTATCAGACAGAACACAGATGTCCTTATAGAAAAACCCGTGACCACCACGGTCGAAGAGGCCGAGTCCCTGATCCGGGCGGCGGCAATGCGGGATGTGCTGATCCAGGTGGGGCATATCGAGCGCTTTAACACCGCCTTCAGAACCCTGTGTACTTATCTGCATCATCCCAGATTCATCGAGGCCCACAGGATCGGCCCCTATGTGGGGCGCGGGATCGATGTGGATGTGATACTGGACCTCATGATTCATGATATCGATATCATCCTCTCCATCGTGAAGTCCGAACTTGTGGACCTGCGGGCGGTCGGTGTCCCGGTACTGACGAATCATATTGATATCGCCAATGTCCGTCTGGAATTTGCCGATGGGTGCATTGCAAACCTCACGGCAAGCCGCGTCTCACGTGAGAAGATGCGCAAGATCAGGATATTTCAGTCAGACACCTACATCTCCCTTGATTATGGCCGGCAGAGCATGGCCATCTTCAGACGGGTTATGGAGGGTGCCGCCCCCAGGATTACCTCTGAGGAGATTATTCTGGACAAAGAAGAACCGCTGCGGGCAGAACTTGAATCTTTCATCGCCTCTGTACAAAACAGGAGCGAACCCCGTGTTACATGCAAGGACGGCAGAGAGGCGTTGAGGATCGCCATCAGGATAAAGGAGGATGCGGAAAAAAGGCTGAACAGATGAAAAAAATTCTGATGATCGCGGGCGAAGTCTCGGGAGACATCTATGGGGCGGACCTGGCAAGGCATCTGTACAGACAGATTCCGGTGAAGATTACAGGGATCGGAGGAAAGAGGATGAGGGAGGCCGGTGTGGATATCCTCTATGATTCCTCGGAGATCAGTGTAGTGGGCCTATCAGAGATCCTGCCACGGCTGAGGGCCATCATCCGGGCCTACCGGATTGTGACAGGTCTTATCAAATCTCGCAGTGTAGACTCTTTGATCCTGATCGACTATCCGGGCTTCAATATACGGGTCGCCGGAGTGGCTAAGAGGTGCGGCATACCGGTCATCTATTATATTAGTCCACAGATATGGGCATGGAAAAAAGGGAGGTTGCGCCTCCTGGCCCAAAGGGTAAAGAAGATGATCGTCATCCTCCCCTTTGAAGCGGTGATTTACAAGGAGGCCGGGGTGGATTGCTCCTTTATCGGTCATCCTCTGGTCGACGAGGTCCTGAATACAAGACCATTGGGAGAAACCATTCATAGATATGGCATCGACAAAGACCAGCCAGTGATCGGTCTCTTCCCGGGGAGCCGTATCGGAGAGGTCAGTGCCCTCCTCCCGGATATCCTTGAGGCGGCCAGGATCCTGAAGGATGACAATCCTCAGATCCAATTCGTCATGGCCGTGTCAGACTCTCTCGATTTTCAACAAATCCATGAGACCATTTCCAGGAGTTCACTGGATGTTAAAATGGATATTAAAATAATCAAGGGGGAGGCCAATGACGTGCTCAATATATGCGACATCATCATCGCCGCATCAGGGACGATCACATTGCAGGCCGCCCTGCTTGAAAAACCGATGGTGATTTTATACAAACTCTCTCCCATCACCCATGCGATTGCCAGGTTACTGGTACAAATCAAAGACATCGGTCTTGTCAATATACTGGCCGGAAGGAGGATCGTGCCGGAATTGCTCCAGAAGGAGGTCACCCCGGGCAGGATTGCGGCGGAGACGAAGAAGATGCTGTATGACAAGGAATATTACGGCAGGATTAAAAAGGACCTGCATGAGGTAAGGCTTAAGCTGGGGCCACCCGGAGCCTCCGAGAGGATTGCCAGGGCCATCACAGGGATGTTATAGAGCCAGTGAATGGTGAATGGTAAACGGTAAATAGGTTATGCATGTATAAACGCCTGTTAAAATATGCCAAACCCTACTGGACACGGGTCCTGATCGCATTTCTCTGCGCCCTTGGGGTCTCGGGGACGACGGCGGCGGCAGCCTGGTTGGTTCAACCTGTCTTAGACGATATTTTTATCAAGAGGGATTTGCAGATGCTGATTCTCGTTCCCTTTGCCATTCTCGTAATATATCTTGTCAAAGGGATCTGCAACTACTCTCAGGCTTATATCATGAATCACGTCGGAACCAGGGTGATCATGGATGTCCGTAATGATCTGTATTCCCATACTACGGTCATGCCTATGCAGTTCTATGCGCAGCAATCCACCGGAAAACTGATGTCAAGGATCCTCAATGACGTCAGCCTCATAAGCAATGCGGTATCCACCTCTATCAAGGACCTGATCCAGAATGTCGTTACGGCAATCGCCCTGACCGGTGTCGTGTTCTACCGGGATGCGAGGCTTGCGGTTATTGCCTGCATTGTCTTACCCTTTGCCTACTATCCCCTCGTAAGGCTCGGGAAAAAATTACGTCATATCAGCAAAAAGGGGCAGGAGGAGATCTCCGGAATCACCTCAATACTCCATGAGACCTTCACAGCAACATCCGTTGTCAAGTCCTTTGGGATGGAGGCCAGAGAGATCGAAAGGTTTAAAGACAAAAACAATAAACTGTTCAAGGTGACGATGAAGGGGGTCAAATATGCAGAGATTACTACCCCGCTCATGGAGTTCATTGGCGCTGTTGCCGTATCCCTCATCATCTGGTACGGCGGTTATCAGGTGATACACGGTATCTCAACCCCGGGGACGTTCTTCTCCTTTCTGACGGCATTGATCATGATGTACAGTCCCCTGAAGACCCTCACACGGATCAATGTATCCATCCAGCAGTCCCTTGCCGCGGCAGAGAGGATATTCGCCATCCTCGACATGGATACAGAACATGTATTTGATAAGGGGACAAGAGAACTCACCGGGGTAATGGAGAAGATCAAATTCAGGGATGTCTATTTTAAATATGACAAGGGCTCCAGAGATGTCCTCTCGAATATAAACTTTGAGACCGTCAGCGGCCAGGTGGTTGCCATTGTCGGCGGGAGCGGGGGCGGGAAGACGACGATAGGAAACCTGCTGCTCCGTTTTTACGAACCCACTTCAGGGGTGATCACCATTGACCACACGGATATCAGGGATTTCACCCTGGCCTCCCTGCGGAGACAGATAGGGATTGTAAGCCAGGACGTGATATTATTTAACGATACCGTGCTCAACAATATCACCTATGGCCAAAAAGAGGTCAGCATGGAGCAGGTTATCCATGCCGCAACGCAGGCCTACGCGCACGAGTTTATCGTGAAGATGCCCCAGGGCTACAATACACTCATCGGTGAAAAAGGGAGTAAGATGTCCGGGGGGGAAAAACAGCGCATCGCGATCGCACGGGCGATCCTCAAGAACCCGCCCATCCTGATATTGGATGAGGCCACCTCTTCCTTAGATACAGAGTCAGAGCATATCATACAGATGGCCCTGGGTAACCTCATGAAGGGCCGGACCACATTCGTCATTGCCCATAGACTCTCCACCATCAGGAATGCAGATCTCATCATTGCCATCGATAACGGCAGGATCGTTGAGATGGGAAGGCATGAGGATCTGATGGAAAAGGGGGGGCTTTATAAAAGGCTGTATGATATGCAGTTTGCTAAAAATCAGTGAATGGTAAATGGTAAATAGTGAATTGGTAGGTAACTCTAAACTATTTGTCATTCTGAGCGAAGCGAAGAATCTGATAACACGTCGGATTATCAGACCCTTCGCTTTGCTCAGGGTGACATCTGGCGACTTTTTACGAGTTCATTAATCTTTTTTTTTAGATTTTCAACATTGCTCATGTTCCTCTCATATATTTACAGGTTATTGTGGGCCGCGAGAAAGTGGTCATACGATACAGGTATCCTTAAGATTAAGAAGCTCCCCTGCCCTGTGATCTGTATCGGCAATATCACGACTGGCGGGACCGGCAAGACGCCGACTGTCATTGCCCTGGCCAGGCTGCTTGGTACTCCTGAGGGGGAACAGATTTCAAATCTGTCCCCTCAACGTTTAGCGATACTAACCCGGGGCTACAAGAGAAAATCCACAGAACCCATCCTGGCGGTCAACGATGGCAATAAAATCCTCTCCACTCCGCAGGATGCCGGGGATGAGCCTTATCTGATCGCCTCTTCACTAAAGGGGGTCCCGGTGATCGTCGGAAAGGACAGGTACCGTTCCGGCCAATACGCCATCGCACGTTTCGGCGCGAACCTGTTTATCCTCGACGATGGCTATCAGCATATCCGGCTCCACAGGGACCTCAATATCCTGTTGATCGATGCCACCAACCCCTCGGGTAACGGGCATCTGCTGCCAAAGGGGGTCTTGAGAGAACCCCTTTCGGCCATAGGGAGGGCCGATTGCATGATCATCAGCAGGGCCAATGAAGGTGATGCAGCGGGCGTTGAACGGCTGATTCGCTCATATAACAGAGAGTCTCCTGTATTCTACGCATACTATAGACCCGTAGACATCGCCGATTTAAGAGGTCACACACTGGGACTCCCTTACATCAGAGGAAAAACCCTTCTCCTCTTTTCCGGCATCGCAAATCCATATTCTTTCAGAAATAGTATTGCAAATCTGGGAGGGGTGATAAAGGGGGAGCTTATATTTCCTGATCACCACTGGTATACAGAGAAGGATATAGAAAAGATACGGCTTGAGGCGAAGAGGCTGTCGGCAGACGCCGTGATTACCACGGAGAAGGATGCCGTCCGTCTCATAGATACCCATACCCTGACGGATATCAAGAACAAGCTTGATATCCTTGCACTTCAGGTAGAGATGGAGATTGACAAGGGGTTCGGGGAGTGGGTCCTTGAGAGGTCAGGATTGAGAGGACAGGGTGGGAAAGAAGAATAAGAAAAAGCGGCTGTGGTCTGGATATCTTGAATACCTTGCTGTCCTTTGCCTTGTAAGGTTTGTCGCCCTGCTCTCTTACAGGCTGGCCTCGGATATCGGGGGGCTCCTGGGGCGCATCGCCTATTTTGGAGATGCGCGGCACAGGCATGTCACCCTGAAGAATCTGCAGAGGGCCTTTCCGGACAAGGACATAAGAAGTATCACACTCATCGCAAAGAAGGCCTTTGAGAATATCGGGAGGTCCGCAGGAGAGTTTATCTATATAGCCACACGCAGGCCGAAGGGGCTGCTGCCTACCCTCTATGAGTGGGTTACCATAGAGGGTAGGACGAACCTTGATAAGGCAGTAGAACGTGGGAAGGGGGTCATTTATCTCACGGCACATTTTGGAAACTGGGAGCTCCTTGGGCTATCCTTAGGGGCAAACGGTTACCCCCTCAATGTCATCATGCGGCCCTTGGACAACCCAAAGATTGACCGGCTCCTGACATCCTTCAGGAGTATCACAGGGGCAAGGATGATCCCCAAAAAGGGGGCATTGAAGGAGATCCTCAAAAGACTCAGGGGTGGGGAGGGTTTGGCAATCCTGATCGATCAAAATATATCAAGAGATGAAGGGGTGTTTGTTGATTTTTTCGGGACCCCGGCGGCAACCAGCAAGGGGCTCGCCCTTATGACCATAAGAGCGGACACACCGGTCCTGCCGACCTTCATCATCAGAGAGGGTAAATACCGGCACCGGTTAGTATACGGCCAGGAAATTCCCATATACAAAGGCGGAGATACAGGAAGAGATGTGTTCTTAAATACCGGAAACTTTACGCGGGTAGTAGAGTCCCATATCAGGAGATATCCGGAACAATGGTTCTGGATGCATCAGAGATGGAAGACAAGACCGGTGCAGACAGAGGAGAAGTGAGAAGTCAGAAGCAAGAAGCAAGAAATGTGAAGCAAAAAAAAAAAAAAAAAATTGTCAATGATCGATAGTCTCAATATCAAAAAAGTCTTAATCGTAGCGCCGAATTGGATTGGTGACGCTGTGATGTCAATTCCGGCAATCTCTCAGATAAGAGAGAGATTCCCTTCTGCCAGGATCACTATCATAGGGCTTCCATATATCAGCGAACTGTTCTATGAGAGTCCCTATGTGGATGAGATATGGGTATATTCCAAGTCACTATTAGCGACGGTCAATGATATAAAGAAATATCACCTTGATCTCGCAATTCTTTTCCCTAACTCATTCAGGTCTGCCCTCATGACTCATCTTGCCCGCATCCCGTTTCGTTGCGGTTATAATAGAGATGGACGCGGGTTCATACTCAATCTGCCGGTAAAAGTGGATTCAAAGATAAAGAGTCTGCATCAGGCTGATTATTACCTTAATTTGGTAGACAATATAGCGCCGACCTTTAGGGTCGGCTCAAAGTGGGGGATGAATCCCCACGCTACGGCATGGGCCGACAAGGATGCATTTTCAGATGAAACACCCATGAGCCACCGGCTCACAAGGGAACATGAAAATTCAGCGTGTCACCCTGAGCCGAAGGCGAAGGGTCTGACGCACCGGGAT
>JACROQ010000150.1 GCA_016214375.1 Nitrospirota bacterium
CACAAATATGACCTCATCATCGTCGGTGCCACGACCCGCAATATCGTCAAAAGGGTGGTCTCCGGGAATCCGGTGGAGGAGATCCTGAGAGATACGCCCTGTGATGTAATGCTGCTCCATTTTAAATAGATTTAACCCATGGCCATTCAATCGCTCACACAGGAAGAAGTCTACAAGGCCCTTCAGACAGCCCCATCCGGTTTAAACGAGGGTGAGGCAGTTGCAAGGCTGCGGACCTTTGGGCTTAATGAGATCATAGAGACCCGCGGCCCATCCCTTCTCTATACCTTTATCAAACACCTGACCAACCTCTTTGCCCTTCTCCTCTGGACCGCTGCGATCATTGCCTTTATAGGAGACGCGTTGAAGCCTGGCGAGGGTTTTTTAGTCCTCGGCCTTGCCATCACCGGTGTCATCTTTATAAACGGCGGCTTCGCCTTCTATCAGGAGTACAGTGCAGGAAAGGCCTTTGACGCGCTGAAAAAGCTCCTCCCCTATCTCATTACGATCATCAGGGAAGGGAGGGAGAGGGAGATAAAGGCGGGTGAGGCCGTTCCGGGGGACATCGTGCTCTTAAAAGAGGGGGACAGGGTGCCTGCGGATATCCGGCTCATAGAGTCCGTAGAGATGAAGGTTGATAACTCATCCCTCTCAGGGGAGGCCAATCCTGTCCGGAGGGATGCGTTGCCCCACCCGGATGTGGAATTGACAGAGAGCCTGAATATCGTCTTTGCAGGGACCTCGGTGGTGAGAGGGCAAGGGAGGGGGGTCGTCTTCGCTACCGGGATGAGTACAGAATTCGGAAAGATAGCACGCCTTACCTCAACGGTCGTCAGCGGGATTAGTCCCCTTGAACTTGAGACCATCCGCGTCACCAGGACGATTTCACTGATTGCCATCTCCCTTGGCGTCCTATTTTTTGCGGCAGGAGTCTTTATGGGGAGGGGGTTCTGGGAGAATTTCATATTCGCCCTCGGCATCGTGGTTGCCAATGTTCCTGAAGGGCTTCTCCCCACAGTCACCTTGTCTCTGGCCATGGCGAGCCAGAGGATGGCAAAAAAGAAGGCCCTTGTAAGGACCCTCACCTCTGTGGAGACCCTGGGCTCTGTCACGGTCATCTGCACGGATAAGACAGGAACACTGACGCAGAATAAGATGTCGGTGGTCAATCTGTATGTCGATGGGAAACTCCAGGGAGTCCCGCCAAAAGGTGAGATCACGGACCCCGGCATGGAGAGGCTTATCGAGGGAATCTGTCTCTGTAACGATGCCCATGTCCGGGAAGGTGTCCTGATAGGGGACCCTACGGAAAAGGCGCTGATAGAATTTTCGCAGAATTATATCGAGATCGCCCGTCTAACCTCATGTAAACCTCGAATTGCCGAACACCCCTTTGATCCGTTCAGGAAGTGGATGGCCACCCTCCATAGAGGTACGGACAAAGGGCTAATCTATGTCAAAGGCGCCCCTGAATCTGTATTACCATTGTGCTCCACCTCGTTCATAGGAGGAGAGGGGGTCCCCTTTGATCATCACAGACAAGGAGAGGCGGCACACGTCCTCGATGAGATGACCGCAAGGGCGCTGAGGGTCCTGGCCGTTGCCTATCAGGAGTGTGACAACATAGATGCCCTGCCGCAGGATCAGGATTCCGGAGGGGTTCAGCGCCCCGAATGGGAGACCATCGGCAATCTGGTATTCCTGGGTCTTGTGGGCATGGAGGATCCGCCGAGACCTGAGGTTCCGGAGGCAATCAAGGGCTGCGGGGAGGCCGGGATCAGGATCATCATGGTAACAGGAGACAATCCTGAGACGGCCAGGGCCATCGGCAGGGAGATCGGGTTATTTACAAATCCGGTTATCATCAAGGGTCCTGACCTTAAAGGGATGCGACATGAGGACCTGTTCCGCATCTTTCAGGAAAGGGAGATCGCCTTTGCCCGCGTCACGCCGGAAGACAAGATGACGATTGTATCTGCCTTAAAGGAGCTCGGTGAGGTCGTCGCCGTTACAGGAGATGGCGTGAATGACGCCCCTGCCCTGAAGAAGGCCGACATCGGCGTGGCCATGGGACTTACAGGGACCGATGTGGCCAAGGAGGCATCGGACATCATCCTGATGGACGACAACTTTGCAACCATCGTAAAGGCCATTGAGGAGGGACGGACCGTATTTGAAAACATAAAAAAATTCACCACCTATATCTTGAGCAGTAATATCCCGGAGATCATCCCCTATATCGCCTATGTGATACTGGGAATACCACTCCCCCTGACAATTATCCAGATACTCGCTGTGGACCTGGGAACCGATATGCTGCCTGCCTTAGCCCTTGGGGCAGAGCCCCCTGAACCGGGCATCCTGAAGAGACCGCCAAGGTCTGTCAAAGAGAGGCTCCTCTCTTTCCCCCTCCTGGCACGGGCCTATCTCTTCCTTGGCCCCATAGAGGCCATCGCCTCCATGACCGGTTTCTTCTGGTTCCTTTCGATCAGCGGCTGGCGCTGGGGAGATGCCCTCTCCACCCATGACCCGATCTATCTCAAGGCGACGACCATATGCCTCACAGGGATTATTGTCACGCAGGTGGCAAACGTCCTGGTCTGCCGCTCACGGCTCCTCTCCGTATCCTCGCTCCCGCTCAGGACCAACTGGCTGATCCCCCTGGGGATCGCCATTGAACTCACCCTCCTCGCCCTGATCGTCTACACCTCTCCCGGCAATGCCATCGTGGGGACCACCCCAATTCCCGTGATGGCTTGGCTCTTCTTTATCCCATTCGCCCTGCTGCTGCTCGGCTTCGAGGAGGTGAGAAAGTTTGTGGTAAGAAAATGGTACAATATAGTAGCAAAGACTACAATTTAGTGCGCTGAATACCCCGTTAAATCCACTTCCTGTGAGCCCCATTACTGATATATTCCTTTTATATCAATAGAATATGATTAGCCGCACCCTTTGGCAAGCCTTTTGAAATATAAAGTTGAAATAGAAAAAAGGCAGAGGGGGATTTGATCGCGGGGAAGATTAGCAGGCTGCTGAAAAAGTCTCTCAGTTTGTCATCCTGAGCGAAGCGAAGGATCTGATCCCCTAAAAAAGACGAGTTATCAGATTCTTCGTCGCCTCCGGCTCCTCAGAATGACAGGACGCTGGATTTTTTCAGCAGCCTGTTAGGACAAGACGGGATTTGATCGAGGATTTTCAAATGAAAACAAGCGAGCGTCTGATTGTCATAGGAAACGGGATGGCCGGTGTGGCAACCGTCGAGCACCTCCTTGCCAGGAGGAGCGATGTTGCGGTTACGATATTCGGCTCTGAACCCCATATCAACTATAACCGCGTCCTCCTCTCCTCGGTCCTTGCAGGGGAAGCGGGCTTTGAGGATATCATCCTGAACCCCTTGGCCTGGTATGAGCAACACGGGATCGAACTCCATCTCAACGCCACGGTGAGCAGGATTGATCTCAACGGGAAGAGTATCATCACAGAGAAAGGCAATCCATACCCCTTTGACAAACTCCTCATCGCCACTGGGAGCATCCCCTTTATACCCCCTATCAAGGGGATACAGACCGATGGCGTACTGATCCCCGGGGTCTTCACCTTCAGGAATATCGAAGACACCCAGTCCATGATCCATTGGGCACAGAAGAGCAGGAAGGCCATCGTGATCGGCGGCGGACTGCTGGGCATCGAGGCCGCAGGTGGATTGATCAGGCAGGGGGTAGATGTAACGATCGTCCACCTCGTAGACCGTCTCATGGAGATGCAGGTGGATGCCGCAGGTTCAGAGATCCTGAAGCGAGAGGTCTCCAGATTAGGGATTCAGGTCGTCCTTGGATCTTGCGCAGATGAAGTGATTACGGGCAACGGACTTCTGGAGGCGCTGCATTTTACGGACGGCAGTGTCCGCGAGGCAGATATGATTGTGATTGCCACAGGGATACGCCCCAATGTGCACCTATCTAAGGACGCCGGTCTCTCCGTGAACCGGGGAATCCTTGTCAATGACGCGATGCAGACCAGTCATCCTGATATCTATGCCGTTGGGGAGTGCGTAGAACATCGGGGAACGATCTACGGCATCGTAGCCCCCCTGATGGAGCAGGCCAGGGTGGCGGCCGAGGCCATTGCCGGTGGAACCGGCATCCGGTATGAAGGCTCTGTCGTCGCAACGAAGCTTAAGGTCGCGGGGATCCCCCTCGCCTCCATCGGCAACATCCAGGGCAAGATAGGATGCGAAGAGATCGTCTATAGCGACCCGGGGGCCGCCATCTATAAAAAGCTGGTAATCTCAGGGGGAAGGATGGTGGGGGCTATCCTGCTTGGGGACCTGGATGGATACAGCAGGTATCTTGGGCACATCCAGCATCAGGAGGATATCTCACTCCAGAGAAAGACCCTCCTCACGGGTCAGCCCCAGGGCGCGGCTTCGATAGCCTCCATGCCGGATGAGGCCGTCATCTGCGGGTGCAAAGGAATCAGTAAGGGAACAATCATCAACGCCATCGAGGAACATCAACTGACCAGCATCAAAGAGGTCTCTGAAAAAACCAGGGCATGCACATCCTGCAAGGGGTGCGCACCCCTGATTGAGCAGATACTGCAGGAGGTCCTGGGTGGTGAGTATGTCAAACAGGATCGGCCTTCTCATCTCTGTGACTGCATCCCGATGGTCTGGGAGGATATCCGTGAGGAGGTGATTGCCCGTGGACTGAAGTCTGTGAACACCATTCTAACGGCAGTAGGAAATGGTATTGGATGCGATACCTGCAGGCCGGCCCTCAGTTACATGCTTACAGAACTCTATATAGATGCCTATGAAAAGGAGTTCGATGCCCTCCTTGTCAATGACCAGTTCCATGCCAATATCCAGAAGGACGGGACCTTCTCGGTCGTCCCCAGGATCTATGGAGGGGTGACAACCCCGGAACAGCTCCGGCGAATCGCCGACGTGGCAGAGAAGTACCAGGTCCCTATGGTCAAGATCACCGGGTCCCAGCGGATAGACCTCTTAGGGATCCCAGGGGAGCGCCTCCCGTCGGTATGGACAGAGCTTGGGATGTCTTCCGGACATGCCTATACAAAGGACGTCAGGACCTGCAAGACCTGTGTGGGAGATGCCTTTTGCCGCTTCGGTGTCCAGGACTCCACCACACTGGGGATCTTAATGGAAATTAAATTTCAGGGGATCCCATGTCCTGGAAAGATCAAGATGGCAGTCTCCGGGTGTCCGAGGAACTGCGCTGAGGCAGGGATCAAGGACATCGGGGTCGTGGGGATTCAGACCGGATGGGAGATCTATGTTGGAGGGAATGGAGGCGTGAAACCGAGGATTGCGGACCTTCTTACAACCGTCAAGACCCGAGAGGAGGTATTGGATGTTACAGGGCTCTTTATCCAGTACTACCGGGAAAACGCGAGATGGCAGGAGCGGACCAGCCACTTCATAGAACGGGTTGGGATAGACCATGTCCGTGAGGTCCTCTTGAAGGACAAGCTTGGGATCGCAGGACGTTTAAGAGAACGGATCAATGAGGTGGCGGCGGCCTACAAAGACCCCTGGGCAGAAAGTCTAACAGGCTGCTGAAAAAGGCATGGAATGCCCAAGATTGTCATTCTGACCCTGAACAAAGTGAAGGGGAAGAATCTGATACACAATGCGTTACTAAGAAGCACGTACTGAAATTAAAATATCCCCTTTTTGTGCCAGCTTTGTTGGAGAGGTACACCAGTAGCGAGGCGTAGGATGAATTTTGCCGAAGTCAGCTTTGCCTTGGTAAAAGGGCATCCCCTCCTGGTGCTGATTATAAAACTCAGAACTCGGCGACTGGCCCATTTCAACGTAGGCAATATCCTCTATGCTAACCCACGTCCATGCTCCCGGAAGATTAAACCGTTCATTTATTACATTTATCGTCAGAAAAGTCCTTGCATGTCCGCTCTCTCCTGTTTGTATAATTCGCTTTTTCTCAGCCCCAATCCGCTTCAATAACTCCGCTGCCGATTCATCCGCCGGATCCTGCTCCACAAGCTTCCCCCGAACAGCCAGATCGAAAATAAACCTCCGCAGGCGCGGCACCGCATCCGGCGTATCAATCAGGCGATCAAAGTTCTGCAATAGCCTTTCAGGGTTCATTGGTCTTTATTCCCCAGCCTCTCTCATCTGCTCCTCGATAAACCGTTGCATCTCCTCTTTCTTGGGGAGTTCGAGCTGATATTTGGATACGAAAAGGCCGTTATCCATTCCGGCAAGGGCGTATTCTACAAGCGCATGCTCCTTACTGGTACAGAGGAGAATGCCAACCGGAGGGTTGTCGCCGGTGCTCATTATGTTCTTCTTATACCAGCTTACATACGTATTGAGCTGGCCGATGTTTTCATGGCTGAATTCTGCCTGCTTCAGTTCCACCAGCACATGACATTTGAGGATGCGATGGTAAAACACAAGATCAACAAAGTTGTGAATTTTGCCAATCAGAATACGCTTTTGCCGGGCCTCAAAACAGAAGCCATGCCCCGGCTCCAGAAGGAACTCCTGAAGTTTGTCCAGCAGTTGGTCCTCCAGTGCTGATTCACTCATAACCTCTTTGGATTTCAGCCCGAGAAATTCAAAGATATAGGGATCGCGGATATTCAGCTTCGGCTCGGTTGTTTCAGCGCTGGACCGTGCAAGTTCGGCGAGCTTTTTCTTGTCTTTGGACAGCCCGGAGCGTTCAAAGTACAGGCTGTTGATCTGACGCTTGAGTTCACGAACCGACCAGTTGCCGCGGCTGCACTCGATCTCGTAGAAGGATCGCTTAGTATCGTCATCTACATCCACAAGCAGTTTGAACATGCTATAAGACAGGCGGTTGAACAAATTTTCCGGATGTCGAATAAATTGTGCTGACGCTGTTGGCATTTTTTCAACAGCCTTTACAACTCCTTGCGGTAACAGGTTTTGGAATTGTGCCGACACTGTCTGCACAATTTGCGGATATGTCCGGTAAAACTTGAGGTAATCATAAAGCTGCCGCCGGTTGCAGTTGCTGACTTTATATTGCCTTAGCTCATTAGCCAATTCAGACAAAAGCTTGTCCCCATATCCGGCCCTGTCCGTACCTCGCAGCTCAAATTCAGCAATGTAAAAACCGTAAGCGTCTAATTAACCACACCCTCAGAACTTCATGTTTGTAATGGTATCCCGATCCACATACTGAGGCAGGAGTGCCTTGTAATCTGCTTCCACCTCAGCCATCGGCAGCCGTTCAAAGAGATACCGAAGATATCGGTATGGTTCTAGATCGTTGGCCTTTGCGGTCTCTCTTACTCCCTTTTTATCGCTTCCCACTCTATCACCGAAGAAGAACGCCCCCCTTCAACCTACCCCCATCACAAGCATCTCGCCAGCAGCATCGTTGTATCTAACCCTCCCGGATTGTCCGATATCTTGCAAGAGATAAGCCTCTACATCACACGGTAAGATATGAATAGCAGAATAGGGGCTCAACCATACCTCCACGGATATTCAATTCTGAGCGGTCTTGTCATGAAGATAGCTATCACAGATTATATCTTAAAATTTCAAGACCCCTCAGTCTTTTCCCTATTAGGTATGGCATCCCCTGAATTCGGGTTAGACATCCTTCTTTCTTATCCTTGTTTCGATAACCTTTTGCAATTCGAATTGGTGTTCTTCTAAATATTCCATTATCTCTGATACCTTATCTTCCGTTAATAAACCCATTCCGTAGTGGCTTGCCAAATATCCAAATCCAAACGCAATATGCGGATTGATAAATAGGTCTTTCGTTTTATCCTCTGTTGCTGCATAACTGACAAGCATTGCTTCTGTCGCTTTGTTGACATTCTCTTTTGTCCTTTTAATCCCACGAAACTTGAGACATATTTGAGGCGTCATGTGGAATAAGTCTTTTTCTTTAATTTTTTGACCCACAAAGATGCCAAACGGTATAGATTCGTATGCATCACTATATGCTTCCACAATTTCGGCAAGCCAATCGTTTGGAGTATGCGGCATATCAATTATTTGTTTAGTTTTCATTTTATTTTTATCGTCTAACGCCTGAACTTACGTGCAATATGTTCTACCTTTTCGTTCCCAACAAGAATTCGTGCCTCAGAGATCAGTCTTTTAGATATCCCAAGATTCCACGCCCTCATCCGGCTGTGCCATCGCTTATGTTTCAGGAATTGATCCCAATTCAGTTCGATAATGCGGCCCACCTTGAAGTTGTCGAAGAACTGCACGATGATGACGTACTCAAAGTTCTGTCTGTCGATCTCTTTCGATTCAGGATCGCCTAAACCATAGAAGACGCCTGTTCCCTTACCGCTGGTGGCCTTGATGCTGTACCGCTCTCCGTTTCGGCTTATCGCATCAACGTTTTGAGTGCCAGGTGGTGCTGCCTGTAGGTTGGGTAGCCCCGGAGCCCCATTGTAGTGCTGGATGGCAATATACTCACCCAGATCGCCAAGAAAGTTGTTTGTCCGGATAACCCCGCGCTCTTTCAATGCATCAAGAATACGAGTATAGAGGTCGATCAACTCGTCAGTGCTCAGGTTGCTCAAATTCATGCTCATTTGTTCCGATCGAACGTCGCAATTAACCGGCCCGCAGCGAAGCGTCCGAGTTGAATTGCATTGTTATACGTACTCACAACAATCTCCAAGGACCAGATTCTGAAACTCGTTCTACTTTACCCTCTGCTTTCAACTCCCACACTATTGCAGCAACCCAATATTGTTGATTAGATGATGTGGTTCTAGGGTAGTCACCCCAATCAAAGCCGCACTTCTTGAATATCTGCGCCAACTTCATGCCCTCTTTCCCCGGCTGGCACTCACCAGTGGCGTGCATGAATTCCAAAACAAGAGATTTGGCAAGATCCCTTATTTCATTTCCTCGCGTTTCAAACTGAGTCATTCATTTCTCCTTTTGCGTGTAACAATGCTTAGATTGATCCGCATAATCTGCGGAACATCGGTTTCCGATCCGTATAATATACCATTGATACGGAGAATACTACCCCGATAACCTCTCTTCAGGCTCAGCCACTTGTGTCTCGATGTTGTGTCAACGGATATTTATAACAATGAGCAGAGTCTGAAATGTGGGTCTGTTTTTATCCCGAAGGGAGCAGGATGATCGTCTCAGGTATCAGATGGATCTGTAAGAGATCGCCTGCAGAGATCTTCAACCGGTGCAGTACGGTGTCCCGCAGAGCGATCTTTACGACGGTCCCTGTTGAGGCAAGCCGGGTCACCAGATTATAATTATTCTTCCCGCTATAAACAGCTAACAGGTTCGCATAGAAAAGATTCTCGCCCTCCCGCTTGTGCTCTCCCTTGACGATGTGTACATCCTCAGGCCTCACACCCCAGTAGATATCCATCCCCTCAGTAACCCACTCATCACGGAAGGTCCGCTTAGCCGTAATCGTCTCTCCGGTCTCCTCCCAGGACAGGATGACCTTATCGTCCTTTATCCGGATAATGGACCCTTTAAAAAGGTTCGATACCCCGAGGAAACGGGCCACATCAACATCTCTCGGATGATAGAGGATCTCCTTCCGCTTGCCGGTCTGCCGGATACGGCCGTCAATCAGGATAGAAAATACATCGCTTAAAAAAAAGGCTTCTTCAAAATTGTGCGTCACCAGAAGGGCTGAAAACCGGAACTCCCGGTGGAGCTCTTTAAAAAAATAGCAGGTCTCTTCCTTGATCGCAGGGTCAAGGGCAGAGGTAGGCTCATCCAGCAGGAGCAGACGGGGACGTATGGCCAGGGCGCGCGCCAGGGCCACCCTCTGCCGCTCCCCTCCTGAGAGTTTCCCCGGAAGACGGTCCAGCAGGTTGCTGATATTCAAGCGCTCAGTCAAACGCCGGACGTGCTGTTTTATATCGCTATGGATCTCCTGATGGGTAACCCTCAGTCCATAGAGGATATTCTCTTCCACAGAGAGGTGCGGGAAGAGGGATGTGTCCTGCGGGACATAGGCAAAGGCCCTCTGCTCCGGGGGATGACGGGTGACATCCTGGTCATTGATAAGGATCTTCCCGCTGTGCGGCCTGTACAGGCCGGCGATGGTCTCAAGAATGAGGGTCTTTCCAGCGCCGCTGGGTCCTATCAGGGCATGCACCTCGCCGGGACGGATCGTCAGGCTGATATCATCGGCGGCAAAGCCCAGGGCCCGGATTGATAGTTTATTAAGTTTGATCATGTCTCGGAAGTCCCAGGAATCGTACCAACGACAGGACACCCATGCCAAAGGCAAGGAGGATCGTAATCAATACGACGGCGCCGCCGATATCTGCGCCGGCCAGACGCATGAAAATGGCGACGGGTATCGTCTCTGTCTTCATGGCCATGGAGCCTGCCACCATGATCGTAGCCCCAAATTCACCCATGGCCTTGGCCCACGACAGGATCGCCGCCGCTAAGATCCCCTTCCTGGCAAGAGGCATGGTCACCGTCAGAAAGGCATTAAACGGCGTAGCGCCAAGGCTTCTGGCCACGGCTTCATAACGGGGGGGAATCTCATCGAGGGATGTCTTGATGAGCCGCGTGGCAATCCCTGCCGTCGTAACAAACTGGGCCAGGATAATGCCGGAGACCTCAAAGACAAAGGTCATAACATGACTCTGGATAAACTCTCCAGGCCGTGTATTAAAAAATATCAGGATCACGGCGCCGAGTGAGACAGGCGAAAGGACCATCGGCATCTCTAAGACAGTATCTATCAACTGTTTGCCTCTGAACTCATAACGGGAGAGGGCATAGGCCGCCGGCAGTCCTATGGCTACTGAAAGAATTGTAGAGGTGGTGGCAGCGATCAGGCTCAAGCGGATGGAGAAGAGGACGCGGCCCGAAAAGAGTGTCTCTGTAAACCCTCTTGCCTCAAAGAAACCCAGCAGTGAGAGGAGCAGCAGGGCATATAAGGCAAAGATACTGACCGCACATCCGATGACCAGATTCTTAAAACTCATTTCGCCAACCAATCCCCCGGGACCACATATTCACCCCCCACCGGTTTTGGGCTGCCTATCCAGGCAAACGCCTCTTCAGGGGTGATAAAGTAATGATATTTTTTATAGACCGCCTTCCCCTCCGGAGAGGCGATAAAATCAAGAAATTGCTGGGCGAGCGCCCGATGATTCGTATAACGGGCAATCGCGGCGGGGATATACCCGATACGGGTGACTTCCTCAGGTTTCAGGGGAATGGTCTGAATACGCTTCAGGTCCCAGTGCTCGAACACACTCCAGCCGATCACGGCATCCACGGCCCTGAGGGCAATGACATTGGCCGTCTTCTCGCACGATTCAGGATAGTTACGGATATTTCTGCGGAAGGCGGCCTTCTCTTCCTGAGAGAAGGCCCTCTCGATCGTCTCGACCGCATAGACCCCCACGCAGACACTCTCCGGATTGGCAATCGCCACCCTCACCCCCGGCCGGGTCAAATCTTTAAGACCCTGGATCTTCTTTGGATTGCCCCGCTGGACATTGATTGCAGGGACTAAATAGACCACCCTGGCCTCTGTCTCCGGGAAGACCAGCCCTTCACGCTTAGCCAATTCCATATAATCTGAAGAGCCCGGGAAATAGATATCTCCCCTTCGGGTCAATTTCAACTGGGAGAGGATGGCCCCTGAACTGCCGATGTTCAGATGGACCTTGATGCCGGTCTTTTTCTCAAATACACCGGCAACCTCCTCTGTAGGCGGTTTGCTCGCTGCCCCCACATAGACGAGAAGACTCCCTTGGGTCAACGTATCAGATAAGACTGAGGAGGGAAAAAAGGACAACAGAAAGATGAGAAATAAAGAGATCAAGAGACCATAGCCGTGTCTCTTCTCTGGCGATACCGACACTGAAAATCTCCTTTCCTAACCTGGGAGGCAGGCCCGTTTCCAGCCCTACCCTATCGGCCTGATGCCATCACCTTGCGGGTCTTAGGCATTTCGGCTCGGAGAATTTATCTTACTCCCTTTCACACATCCCATGGCCTGCTGACGGACAGGTATTGCAGGAGGCAGGCGGTTCAGCTCCTCTGCCCGTATCTGAAGCCGTAGTCGCAAACACCGAGAACTGTTTCTTTACCCGTTTACCCTGACATTGGATACAGGTCACAGGGCTATCGATATGGCTGACCAGCTTCTCAAAAAATGTCCCGCATTCTTCGCATCTGAATTCATACAACGGCATTTTCTTAACCTCCTTTTAACACAAAATCGCAAGCCTCACCGAGGCCGGTCCGTTCGGCTAACAAGGCCTATTCTAACATTGCATCCGGCACATCGTCAATATTGATGAAATCGTAAAAAGTCCTTCACTGTCACCCTGAGCGAAGCGAAGGGTCTGATAACTCATTGTTTTATCAGATTCTTCGCTCCGCTCAGAATTACAAATAGTGCTTCTGGCGACTTTTTACGAGTTCATCAATATCTGAGTTTGGAGCAATATTCTCTAAGCTGCTTTGCTGTCATAAGTCAGCTCTCCTGTTCAAGTTGGCAACTGACGAAACTCTTTTATAAATAACATCCTCAAATTTCTTGAAGTGTTCTGTTCCGCATCTGATTTTCAATTCTTCGCTGCCTCGTAATTCCTGACCCTCGCTTTTCGTCTCCGCCACGAAATAGATCTTCTTTTCTCCCTTGAAAACGATTGCCCAATCAGGATTATAAGGTAAATGCATCGCTCTTTCCTGCCCAATTGAGTACATATCGTTCATTGGCAAAGTTGATGTCCTCACCAAAAGCAGCCTTCAGCTTTTCCTAATCGAGCTGGTTCTCGGCAAAGAGTTCGGGGAAAATCTCTTTCAACTTTTGCAGCCTGGCTTGATATCGAGTGATTCTCCGTTCATTTCTTTACCTTCTCCAGGAGTCTTTTCCCTTTGTCCGTAATACGGTAACGCTGCAGACGGCTTTTAGGCTTTTCTGGGATTGTCAAAACCAACAAGCCTTCTTTCAGCAACGGGTTAAGATAGTTATTATAAAACGTCTCTCTATGCCTTAGTTTGAGCAGTTCCTGGATGGCGCTTGCCTTTTGCGGTTGAAGGCAAAAGTTTAATATTTTCATTGCGGCCTCCCCGGTGACTTGTCCGGTGACTTGTCCGGTGACTTCGGGGGTCTTCTTGAAAACCGTAACCATAAACCCGCCGCTCATTTCCCTAAACTCAGGAGCAGGTAGGCCATACGCCTTAAAAGCATTCAGTATTCTTCTGATGCCTGAGCCATATTTCTCTATCATCCCGGCTGCTTTAAAGACTTCTGCAACCTTCTTGTTGCGGGCATTTGAAATATATTCGCCTTTCAACAGTTTTTCAATGGTAATGCCTTCCGGCAGTCCGCCGGGGTTAAAAATCTCTATCCTGTCATCGAACACCTTCACCACCGAATCCTGCGCACTGGTATAGTCGCGATGGATGATTGCGTTGATGACTATTTCCCGAATGGCATCGAGCGGATAATCCCAGCGCTCTTCCCGCTGAGGTCTGCCGGTAATGATGTATGCCTTATTGATGTGTTTTTTTATAAAATCCATGACGCTATCTACCTCTGAAAAGAGGTCGGATTTAAGGGTGCCGCCGTCTTTGATAATGATAGGCGTCTGAAACCTGCCGATCTCTATGGTGCTGATCCCAGACTCCCCCGCCATAAAAAGGAGAAAACAGGCATATATATCCGATTCCCCGGAGGCAATGGCCTTTCTGATCTTTGCATCTTTTGTCATGCGGATTCTTTCTCTTCCCCCTTTTCCTAAAGGGAAGATGCGGATAAAATAGCAGTATGGGGTTTTCCTGTCAACAGAGGTATAGACCGGTTTGATTTTTTGCCGGGAGTGTGCTATTCCAGATAACATGAAGGATAATGAAAAGGTACTGGAGGTCCTTCGCCGGCTGAAGAGGGAATATCCTGACCCCGTGACCGCCCTTAACTTTCAGGCCCCTTTTGAACTGCTCGTTGCCACCATGCTCTCGGCACAGACGACAGATGTCCATGTCAACAAGGTTACCGGAGGCCTTTTCAAGAGGTATCGATCCATTGAGGATTATGCAGATGCCCCTGCGGAGACGTTTCAGAAGGAGGTCAGCTCTATCAATTTCTATAAGACGAAGGCTAAGAATATCCGGAATGCGGCAAAGATGATTATCGAGAGATTTCATTCAGAGGTCCCAAAGACTATGGAGAAGCTGATCAGCCTCCCGGGGGTGGCCCGCAAGACGGCCAATGTCGTCCTCTCCAATGCCTATGGCCTCCATGAGGGAATTGCCGTGGACACCCACGTCAAGAGGGTCGCCTTCCGGCTGGGGATCACGAAGAACGAAGACCCCGTTAAAATAGAGAAGGACCTGATGGCGATCACTCCTAAAAAGGACTGGGGGGACCTGTCCCATCTCCTGATATTTCACGGCCGGAAGATATGTCAGGCAAAGAAACCGAGACACCAGGAATGTGTGTTGTATGATATTTGCCCGTCGAATAATATATGATGAACTCGTAAAAAGTCGCCAGAAGCACTATTTGTCATTCTGAGCGGAGCGAAGAATCTGATAAAACAATGAGTTATCAGACCCTTCGCTTCGCTCAGGGTGACAGTGAAGGACTTTTTACGAGTTCATCAATATATGAAAATGGATAAAGAAA
>JACROQ010000135.1 GCA_016214375.1 Nitrospirota bacterium
GGGTGTGTATCCTGTTCATGAGCAACAGGGCACAAAACACCGAGAAAATGCCCGGCCTCCAAGTGACGTTTCATGTCCGGGAATAAGGAAAACATGAGTTTATACACAGACTCTAATTAGCCGCATTTATAAAATGGTTTCAAGGATTGACAAAACTTATCATGGATGTCTCTGGAATTGGCAATGATGTTATAATCATTTAACTGACACTCTGAAAAAAGGAGAGAATGGTGAAAAAACTCTCATTACCAGGCATTACCGTGTTCGACCGGTTTGCCCGGGAATATGATCACTGGTTTGTTGAGAATAGTTTCGCCTACCTGTCAGAAGTGGAAGCGATTCGCAGGTTTATTCCTGATACCGGACTCGGGGTTGAAATAGGGGCTGGGACCGGGCGATTCTCCACCCCCTTCGGAATCAAGATAGGCATAGAACCGGCTGAAGGGATGGCCCGGCTTGCCCAATCAAGGGGGCTCTTTATAATCAGGGCATTGGCAGAGGAATTACCCTTTGCGGATGGTACCATTGATTACGTCCTGATGGTTACCGTGATCTGCTTTTTGACTGACCTACCTACGGCAATGAAAGAAATACGGAGAGTATTAAAACCGGGAGGCCGCCTTATTATTGGCTTTATTGACAGGGAATCCCGTCTGGGCAGAAATTATGAATCGATGAAAGAGTCGAACAGATTTTACAAATGGGCTACATTCTATTCTGTCTCTCAGGTTATGGATGTTCTTACAGCGGTAGGGTTTTCTGATTTTCAGGTATGTCAGACCCTCTTTACCAATCCAGGAGATATGGTCAGATGCGATCCTGTCTCTGAAGGTCATGGTGAAGGTAGTTTTGTGGTCTTGATGGGGACCAGACAGCCTGCATAGTCTCCTGTTTGCTTTTGGGTAAAAGAATAAGGGGACACCTTTTCCTGTTTAGAATTGAATAGTGGCCGCATGTTGTACAACATTGAGCAAGATGTTAATATTAGGCGTCAGGCAACATTGAACCCTAACGTATCCATGGGTCCCTGGTGTTACCTTGAGGGAGAAGGAAAATAATTATCTGAGGAGTGGTTTAGAAAGTTTCAAGTGATTTTTCTTTTTGATACTAGTGCAATAAACCGTCTCCTAGACGATCCAGCCTCAGAGGCCCTGCTTACGGGTATCCTTGCTACCAGCACAGTATGGGTGTCAGCACTAAATGTCATAGAAGTTTGTCGCACCGCCGATACAGTCCGCCGCCAATCTCTTCTTTGTACACTCAAGAGATTAACGCGACGAAATCGTCCTATAGAAGTTCCTTCCCTTCTTCTCCAACGCCTTATTAAGGCATATTTAGACCAACTTCCTTCAATAGATTATTCCGTCGGTACAGAAAATGAGGCAATTTGGCAGATCCTGAACGAACCCTCTCTTGTGAGTGAGCAGATCCGTTTGAAATTATTTAAGTGGCAAAAGGATCTTGAGAAAGGCTTTATTGATATTCATAGAGAAAGACGCCCTATATTAGAGGCAGCTTTCAACCAAGGTATAACACGACCACTTGAAGTATCTGAATTTCTAATAGCATATGCAAATAATTATGACTTATTACATACCACTATCGGGCCGATTTATGCTCGGTTAACCGGAAAGGAACTCCCACTGGAAGAAATTCCTCCTCTCCTAAAAACACTTCCAGAACTCTTATGTTTCCATCTGGCGTGGACGCACTCAATTTATAAACGTTCCATTTCACCAGAGGATTACGGACCTCAGAATGCAGGGAATGTTGATCTTTGGTTCGCCACGTATCTACCACGGATACAACGCTTCATAACAGCAGATGAAAGGCAGTATGAAGCTTTTTGTACGATTTCACAGGTTGCTTCTCCAAAGTGTCAAGTATTACAATACGGCTCGCTTCAAAAGCGCCTTTTAATCAGTTAAATGGGGTAACTCCACTTGAACGTTATCCTCTCTTTTTCTTCGCAATCGCTAATTTTCAGGATTCTGTAATTTGATAACTCGTAGCTGTTAGCGTCAACCTCTTCTTATCCTATCACTATCCGTTCGGCCAAATTATAGTTTCTACCGCTCAGATGGCGCCTTGTTGGGAAAGAGGGGTATTCCTTTGATCACTAACAGGTTGTTGAAAAAGTCTGACACTCTGTCATTCTGAGGAGCCGAAGGTGACGAAGAATCTGATAACCCTTTGTTTTCCTTAGGAGTCAGATCCTTCGCTTCGCTCAGGATGACAAGCAGGAAAACTTTTTCAACAACCTGCTGATAGTTCTGTGATAGAATTGTCCCGTTAAATATGTTGAGATTCATCCTTAAAAGGCTCCTCTGGGGGATTCCCGTCTTATGGTCCGTGGCCACTATCACCTTTATCATCATGCACATCGTCCCCGGTGGTCCTTTTGATGCGGAGAAGCAGCTCCCACCGGAGATTAAGGCGAACATTGAAGAGAAGTATCATCTCGACAAGCCCTTCCTCACACAGTATCTCCTTTATATGGGGAATCTCCTGAAGGGGGATCTCGGGCCTTCGTACAAATATTTAGGGAGATCTGTAAACGATGTCATTGCAGACACCTTTCCGGTCTCTATACAACTTGGCGTCATTGCCTTCATCCTCTCCCTTGTATTGGGGACAGGCAGCGGACTTCTGTCAGCCGCCTCAAGAGAGAAGGGAATCTGGATGGATAAGACAAGCATGTTCATGGCCATAAGCGGGGTCTCCATCCCTCACTTCGTCCTTGCGGCCCTGCTGATCCTGGTCCTCTCTCAGACCTTTCATCTCTTCCCGCCGGCCTTATGGGAGGGGTGGGAATATACCATCCTGCCGGCCATCTCCCTGGCCGCGGCCCCGGCGGCCTATATGGCAAGATTGATGCGCTCCACTCTCAGCGATGTATTGAGAGAGGATTACATCCGTACGTGCCATGCCAAGGGTCTTTCAACCCGCATCATCCTCTTCAAGCATGCCCTGAAGAATGCGGTGCCGCCGTTAATCACCTTCTCCGGCCCCCTCTTCGCCGGACTGATCACAGGCTCGTTCATCATTGAATATATCTTCTCGATCCCAGGGATGGGGAAGTACTTTGTGACAGCGGTGATCAACCGGGATTATCCTTTGATTATGGGGGTAACACTGATATATGCCGTTTTGATTGTATTGGCCAATTTAGTCGTGGATTTGCTATACTTCGTTGTTGATCCGAGGGTGCGGAGGAAGTGACTGCGAAGCAGTCATCCTGAGGGCGAATGCCCGAAGGATCTGATATCAGATTCTTCGCTTCGCTCTGAATGACATGCTAAGAGGACTTTCACATGAAAAAAAACTATTCCATACTTTTTGGCTTAGCGTTTCTTATATTGGCCACTGTTACCGCCCTTCTGGCCCCATGGATCGCCCCCTATCCTTATGACCAGCAGGATATGAGCGCCATCCTCCAGTCTCCAAACAGCGATCATCTCCTCGGCACAGACAGCCTCGGAAGGGACCTGTTGAGCCGTATGATCTATGGCGCCCGTGTCTCTCTTTCTATAGGCCTCTCTACCTCCCTGGTTGCCCTTGTGATCGGGACACTCTATGGAGGGATTGCTGGTTATCAGGGGGGATGGGTGGACCACGGAATGATGCGTATCGTAGATGTCCTGTTCGCTATCCCTGATCTCCTCCTCATTATTTTAATCACCGTGGTTATCGGGAGGGGATTCTGGGGGATATTCCTTGCCCTGAGTCTCATAAGCTGGGTCGGCGTGGCCCGTCTTGTCCGGGGTGAGGTGCTGCGGCTCAAGGAGATGCCCTACATCGAGGCCGCAAGGGGGATCGGGGCCGGGAACTGGCGCATCCTCTTTCGCCACATCCTGCCAGGGTTGGGCGGGTTACTGATTGTGACGCTGACCTTCCGCATACCAGCCGCCATCTTAGCGGAATCGACTCTAAGCTTTGTAGGGCTGGGGCTCGCACCGCCCTTCAGCAGTTGGGGGGTGCTGGCGAATGACGGCTGGACAGCCATGAGGTTCTTTCCCCATCTGATGGTCTTCCCCGGGGGCGCCATCTTTATTATCGTCCTTGCCTGTAATCTGGTAGGGGATGGTCTCCGGGATATCTGGGAACCCAAGACCATTGTTTGACACCCCATCGCTTTTTATTGTATTTTACGTGATACGCGATGAAGACCTCTTTTTTCTACACACCGGACTACGGACTGTATGACTATGGACCGGGTCACCCTTTAAAGATCAAAAGATTAAGGCTCTGCTATGAGCTTCTTGAGGCATACGGCATATTCAGCAATCCGGGTGTGCAGATTGTTGAACCAGGCCCTGCAGAGAAGAAAGACCTCCTCTCCTTCCACAGTGCGGAATATATAAAGGCCCTTGAGCGCGTCAATGTAAATCCGGATGACCTGTCCGCTCATCCCTATGGCATCGGGTTGGGGGATAATCCTGCATTCCGGGGGGTCTACGACTGGTCTCTCCTCTCTGCAGGGGCCTCGGTCCAGGCGGCAAGGATGGTTCGTGCAGGAGATGCCGGCGCCGCATTCAATATCGCCGGCGGCCTGCATCACGCCATGCCGCAAAAGGCATCAGGCTTTTGTTATATTAATGACCCTGCAGTCGCCATCTATGCTCTGTTAGAACAAGGGAAACGGGTTGCCTATATTGATATTGATGCCCATCATGGAGACGGGGTTCAGCACGCCTTCTACCATACAGACAAGGTCCTCACGATATCGCTCCATGAGAGCGGGGAATTCCTCTTCCCGGGGACCGGATTCGTAGAAGAGACAGGAGAAGGAGAGGGAACAGGCTACTCTGTGAACCTCCCCTTCTATCCGGGGACAGGGGACAGCGTATTTGTCTGGGGTTTTGACCAGGTTGTCCCGCCGCTGATTGAGGCCTATAAACCGGATATCCTTGTGACTCAGCTTGGGGTGGACACGATGGCCACAGACCCCCTGGCCCATCTGATGCTGACGACAGAGGGCTTCTGCAGGATGGTGGAGAAGATGCGGTCCTTTGGGATACCCTGGATCGCCTTAGGCGGCGGCGGTTATAATATCGCAAATGTGGCCAGGGCCTGGACCCTCGCCTTTGGCATCCTGTGCGGAACAGATATCCCGGATGAGATCCCGGATATCTGTTCCGGAATGCTTAGAAAATACGGCTTTGAGGGGACAACGCTGAGGGACCATGGATCAGAGGCTTTAGGCCATAGGGGTGATGATGTCACTACCAGAAAATGGGCCGAGGAGAAGGTCAGATACATCCATGAAAAGATTTTCCCTTTCCATGATCTTTGATGAACTCGTAAAAAATCGCCAGAAGCACCATTTGTCATTCTGAGCGAAGCGAAGAATCTGATAAAACAATGGGTTATCAGACCCTTCGCGGAGTTTACCCTGAGCAAGATTCTTCGGTCGCTTCGCTCCCTCAGAATGACAAGCGAAGGGCTCAGGGTGACATTTGAGGACTTTTTACGAGTTCATGATCTTTAATCAGAGAAATACAATGGCAAGGTTTCTCATCTTGATAATTTGTCTCTTTATATTCCCGGTGGTTCATGTCCTGTCCGGTCACCTGGCCTATGCAGGGCCTGTAAACATCCCTTCTCTCATCCTCTCCCTCCGCATGGAGGGAACACCTTCTATCGTATGGTTTGAAAAGGGGAAGGCGCTCTATAAGCTGATGGCCTACAGAGAGGCCGCAGAGGCCTTTTCACGGATAGAAAAGGATGGCGAAAAGGGCGGCATCCCAAAAGAAATCATCGAGGAGTCGCTATACCTCAGGGCGAACAGCCTGATGAAGATTGGGGATTATTCAGAGGCTGTGGCATCGTTAAACCTGATTCCTGATAAGAGCAGGTTTTATAGTTATGGTCTCTTCACGAAGGCTATGATAAACCTTCGTCAGGGAAACGAGAAGGATGCCATAGAGGTTTTCGATCAGATATCCAGGAGCCTCCCGACTGAGAATCTCGCCTTTAAGGCACACCTGACATCAGGCTTTATATTCCTTGAAAGGGGCAACCCCTCGGAGGCCGTCAGACATTTTGCTGTGATACCTGTGACCAGCCCATCTTATGTGCAGGCATTGTTTGGTTCAGGATGGGCCTATGCGACTATGGGGAGGTGGGTGAGGGCGGTCGTCTTCTGGGAGGAGTTATCCTCCCGCTACCCTGAGAGTAAGTACACCCGGGAGGTTATGCCCTACATAGGCCATGCCTATACAACCTTGAGCGCCTACGGGAAAGCCTTAGAGCAAAATGGCGCCGCATTGCGGTATTATGAGAACCTGCTGAAGAGGTTATCAGATATTGGTAAGGGGATTCCATCGAAGGACATGAAAACAATAGCACAGGCAATTAATATTGCAGGAGATAAAGAACTGGCTGATGATCTGGAATTGTATCATGGCCTGTTGTCCATGGAAGGGTATCTTTTGGAGCGGAAAGTCGGAGAGAAGGGCCTTATCGAAACCCTGATCACTGCCTCAAAGATGAAGAGGGGTGACATTGTCGATCGCCTGTCCGAACGGTTGTCCCGCAGTATTGAGGGACTTCAGCATCAATTATTAGAGGCATCCCTTACCGCCTCCCTGGAGATTGCACGGAATCTCAGATTAGAGGGGGGGGGGCGTATCAGTGATGAC
>JACROQ010000157.1 GCA_016214375.1 Nitrospirota bacterium
ACTTGCTCTTCTTGGCCTTCAGGTAATCTATATTATCTGCATGTGGAAGGGTCTCAAGGGGAATACGCTCAACCACATCCAGACCATACCCTTCCAATCCCACGATCTTCCGGGGGTTATTCGTCATTAACCGGATATGCCTTACCCCGAGGTCAACCAATATCTGGGCGCCGACACCATAGTCCCTGAGTACCGGCTTGCCCTCTTCCATAAAGTCGATATGCTCCCCTTCGTCCTGAGATTTGTACGACCTGATCTTGCTGACAAGCGCCTCCTTTGTATCATGATTGATATAGAGGATAACACCCACCCCCTCGTTTTCTATCATCTTCACAGCCTGCTGGAGTTGTTCGCCACAGTCGCATCGCTTAGACCGGAAGATATCCCCTGTCACACATCCTGAATGGACACGCACAAGGACTCTATCTAAACTCTTGATATCCCCCTTGACAAGGACAAGATGGGTCTTGTGATCCAGATCGTCTTCATAGACAATCGCCTTGAAGTCACCATATTCGGTCGGCAGATTGGAGGATACCACCTGCCTCACAAAAGACTCCCGCCTTAATCTGTATTCTATAAGGTCCTTCACCGTCACGATCTTGAGATGATTGGCCCCTGCAAACTTTATGAGCTCCGGAAGCCTCGCCATGGTGCCATCTTCGTTCATGATTTCACAGATGACCCCTGCGGGATAGAGTCCGGCCAATCTTGCGAGGTCTACAGAGCCTTCAGTCTGTCCGGCCCTTTTCAAAACCCCGCCTTTCTGTGCCTTGATGGGAAAGATGTGGCCGGGCCTTGCGAGGTCCTTCGGCCTTGTATCCGGATGGAGGGCCACCAGGATGGTCATTGCCCTGTCAGATGCGGATATGCCTGTTGTAATCCCGTGCATGGCATCGATAGCAACGGTAAAGGCCGTGCCAAAGGGGGCGGTATTATCAGAGGCCATCGGCTGCAGGGCCAGCTCTTCCGCCCGCTCCGGGGTCAGGGTCAGACAGATAAGCCCCCGGCCATAACGGGCCATAAAATTTATGGTCTCAGGCGTTATCTTCTCTGCGGCCATAACAAGGTCCCCCTCATTCTCCCTGTCCTCATCATCCACAAGGATGACCATCTTCCCCTGTCTGATATCCTCTATGGCCTCTGCTATCATATTAAGACTCATCTTTAAAACCCCTTATCTGGTTTTTAACCTCTTCCAGTTCGTTTTCTATCCGTTCAAGCCTGTCCGCCACCGGATCAGGGAGATGGATGTGGTCCAACATCGCCCCTGAAAGACGTCTCCCTCCCTGCTTGACCACCCTTCCTGGAACGCCGACCACTGTGGCATTAGACGGGACAGACTCAAGGACCACAGAATTGGCCCCTATCTTTACATTGTCTCCTATGACGATATCCCCAAGGACCTTTGCCCCAACGCCCACCACGATATTATTCCCCAAGGTGGGGTGCCGCTTCCCCTTCTCTTTACCCGTCCCACCCAGGGTCACCCCCTGAAAGAGCGTCACATTATTACCGATGATGGTTGTCTCCCCGATGACGACCCCCATCCCATGGTCTATAAAGAAGCCGTCGCCTATCGCTGCACCCGGATGTATCTCGATCCCTGTCAGTAACCTGCTTATATGTGAAATCACCCGTGGAAGCAGAGGAACCCCATTTTTCCACATCCAGTGCGCAATCCTATGAAGGATAATAGCATGAAGGCCTGGTGTTGTCAGCACGACCTCTATAGAATTGGCGGCGGCAGGGTCCCTCTCAAAGATCGCATGGAAATCTTTTTTAATCGTCTTTAACACTTTCTATACCAGCAGACAGACCGCATAGGCGGCAATACCCTCGCCCCTCCCGATGGCACCAATCCCCTCACCCGTTGTGGCCTTGACATGAACCTGTTGAGGCTCTACCTCCAACGCACCTGCAATATTTTTGATCATCGTATCCCGGTACGGGGAGATCTTCGGTCTCTCTGCGATGAGGACAGAGTCGATATTCGAAACCCGATATCCCTTATCCCCTATGATCTTATTGGTCTTCTTCAGTAATTCAATGCTCGATATACCCTTTAATCGGGGGTCTGTATTCGGGAAGTGTACCCCGATATCCCCTTCTCCTGCTGCCCCAAGCATGGCATCACATATGGCATGAAGGAGCACATCCGCGTCAGAGTGACCTATCAAGGCCCCCTCAAAGGGTATCCTTACCCCGCCTAAGATAACCCCCCCTCCATCCTCAAGTCTGTGGATATCGAACCCTATGCCAACCCTCATGGCCCCTCTCTCTTCTTCCGCATCCTCAGGATGAGTTCAGCATGCAAAAGGTCCTCTTTTGTCGTAATCTTGATATTTTCAGGCGACCCCTCAATAATCCTGACCTTGCCTCCCATCCTCTCTACCAGAGACGACTCATCCGTCCCATAAAAACCATCATTGTATGCCCTGACGAATGCCTCTTCGATCACCCTCTTTTTAAAGGTCTGAGGGGTCTGGGCAAACCACATCGCCTCACGATGAGGCGTCCCCTTTATCAGCCCCTCTTCGGAGACCTCTTTCAGCGTATCCTTTACCGGCAAGGCAGCCACAACCCCGTCCACATACATGGACAACTTTATCGTCTCACTCATCAGATCAGGTACTACAAAGGGTCTCACCCCGTCATGGACAACGACAATATCCGTATCCTCATCAAGCTCTTTGATGCCGTGATACACTGAGTCCTGC
>JACROQ010000137.1 GCA_016214375.1 Nitrospirota bacterium
GTTTACCCTGAGCAAGATTCTTCGGTCGCTTCGCTCCCTCAGAATGACAAGCGAAGGGCTCAGGGTGACAGTGAAGGATTTTTTACGAGTTCATTATGATAGGAGCCTCAATGATTCAGGCGATTATACTTGGCATCGTACAGGGGCTTACCGAGTTCCTTCCCATCAGCAGCACCGCCCATCTTATCCTCATCCCCTGGTTATTGGGATGGCAGGACCCCGGGCTTGCCTTCGACGTTGTCCTCCACTTAGGGACACTCACCGGCATCATCGCCTTCTTCTGGCGGGATTTTTACAGGATGTTTTGCGGGATGGTATTTCGCAGCAAGAATACCATCCATGCACACAATGTGGACGGCAAAATAGGCTGGTACATTGTTATCGGTACAGTGCCTGCCGGTCTGGCAGGGATGCTGTTTAAAGACAGGATAGAGACCGTGCTCAGAGCCCCTTCTATCATCGCCCTGACCCTTATCCTGTTTGCCCTCCTCCTGTGGTGGGCAGAGGAGAGGGGGAGGAAGAAGAGAGACCTCGCACAGATGAACATCCTGGACACTATTATTATAGGCTTTGCCCAGGCCCTTGCCCTGATTCCAGGTGTCTCCCGTTCCGGGATCACCATTACCGCAGGGCTGTTCAGAGACCTTGAGCGGGCGACCGCCGCGCGCTTTGCCTTTCTGCTAAGCACCCCGATCATCCTGGCCGGGGGACTCCTAAGTTTCTTAGATGTCTATAAGATAGGATTTTCTCAGGGGATGCTCTGGCCATCCTTCGGGGGGTTCATCGCCTCTGCGGTATCAGGCTTTCTGGCCATCAAATATCTCGTGATCTTTCTGAGCAGGCAAAAGGTCAATGTATTCGTCTACTACAGGATATTGCTGGGGATCTTTATCTTAGCAGGCTACTGAAAAAGTCTTTCTGCCTGTCATCCTGACCCTGAACGAAGTGAAGGGGAAGGATCTGATTCCTAAGGGAAACAAAGGGTTATCAGATTCTTCGTCGCCTTCGGCTCCTCAGACGCCGTCCTGAATGGAGTGAAGGAAGACAGCTTGGCAGACTTTTTCAGTGGCCTGTTATGGGTTCAGTGACATGAATCTTATCCCGGCGGCATAAACAGAACCGCACCGTGAACACCAGACAATCGTTCCCGGCTGGTCCTCGTATCTCCTCTCCCCCTCGATGTCTCTATGCGTAAAAGTAATCAACACCCTTGTGCCCGCCTTGAGCGGCTTGTGGGCATAGATCCCAATCCCGCCTTTGCTGATGTTTGTCAGATAGACCTCATGGCCTTTTTTCTCCTGATCTACCGTGAGAAAGCCCATCCCGACAATCGTCAGTCGTCTGATCTTTCGTTTACTCTTCATGCCACAATCTCAGTCCCTATCCCCTTCTTGGTAAATATCTCGAGGAGTATTGAATGAGTGATCCTCCCATCAATGATGTGCGTCTTCTTCACACCCCCGTCAATCGCCGACAGGCAGGCCTTAACCTTGGGCAGCATCCCTGCTGTGATGACGCCGTTCTTGATAAGCCGCAGCGCCTCTTTCCGGTTCAAGGTAGACAGGAGCTTTTTGTTCTTGTCCAGGATCCCCTCCACATCCGTCAGGAAGATCAGCTTCTCCGCCTTCAGGGTTGCGGCTATGGCCCCTGCCGCCGTATCGGCATTGATGTTATATGTCCTCCCCTTCCCGTCCACCCCTATCGGGGCAATCACAGGAATGAACCTGCTTTCTTCCAGGGAGCGAATGATCTGGGGGGATATGGACTCCACCTCTCCTACAAGCCCCCGGTCAATCCTATGGCCCTTCCGCGGCATTCTGAGCTTCCTTGCCTGTATCAGTCCCCCATCCTTCCCGGTAAGGCCGACGGCCTTTCCTCCGTGCTGATTGATCCTGTTTACAATCTCCTTATTGATCTTCCCTCCGAGCACCATCTCGACAATATCCATGGTCTCGCCGTCGGTGATCCGGATCCCCTCGATGAACACGGGTTTCTTCCCCATCTTGTTCATGACCTCTGTGATCTGCGGCCCGCCTCCGTGGACTACCACGGGGTTCATCCCGATGTACTTGGTCAGCACCACGTCTTCAGCAAACATCTCTTTGAGTTTTTCATCCATCATGGCATTGCCGCCGAATTTGATGACAATGGTCTTCCCATAGAGGTTTCGTATAAAGGGGAGCGCCTCCACAAGGATATGTGCCTTTTCAATGTTACGCCGCAATTAAGTCATCTCCTTTATATAAAGGGATCAAGGATTCCCACTTGACCACTTGACCCCTTCATAATATATACCTGCTCAGGTCCTGGTCCTTCACAATGCCCTCTAACCGTTCCCGCACGTACTTGGCATCTATGATAAATCTTTTCTCCGGGGAATCGGGGGCATCAAAAGAAATCTCATCCAGCAATTTCTCGAGAATGGTAAACAACCTCCTCGCTCCTATATTCTCCATCCGCTCATTGACCGCCACGGCTGTAGCGGCGATCTCCCGGATCGCATCCTCTGTGAATGTGAGTTCGACCCCTTCCGTACTCATCAAGGCAATGTATTGCTTGATCAGGGCGCCCCTGGGTTCTGTAAGGATACGGATAAAGTCCCTCTCCCCAAGAGAGTCCAACTCGACCCTGATAGGGAAACGGCCCTGAAGCTCCGGAATAAGATCCGAAGGCTTTGTCACATGAAATGCGCCTGCGGCAATAAAGAGGATATGATCCGTCCGTACCGGACCATATTTTGTCGTCACGGTAGAACCCTCAACGATCGGCAGGAGGTCGCGCTGCACCCCCTCCCGTGACACATCCGGGCCGGCGCCTCTCTCCCTGTTTGCGATCTTGTCTATCTCGTCGAGAAACACAATCCCTGACTCCTCGACCTTCGTGACCGCCTCCCTCACCACATCATCCATGTCTATCAACTTCTGGACCTCCTCCTCCGTCAGGATACCCAGCGCCTCTTTGACCTTAACCCTCCTCTTCTTGCTCTTGCCGGGGAAGAGGCCGCCCAGCATCTCTTTCAGGTTCATCTCCAGATCTTCCATCCCGACATTGGATATGACCCCGAAGGGGACGGACTTCTCTCTGACATCCAGCTCTATGAAACGGTCATCGAGCCTCCCTTCCCTGAGCTGAGCCCGGAGTTTCTCCCGCGTGGTATCTATGGTTGTGGTCTCTGTGGAAAAATCATGCGGCGGTCGTGGAGGGGGACTGGGCAGCATAATGTCGAGCATCCTCTCTTCCGCCTGGCGCCCCGCCTTTTCCTGTACTGTATGCGTCTTGTCTTCTTTAACGATATTGACGGCAAGCTGGGTCAGGTCCCGTATGATAGACTCGACATCCCTTCCCACATATCCAACCTCTGTAAACTTGGAGGCCTCTACCTTTATAAAAGGGGCCTGTGAGAGTCTGGCTAACCGCCGCGATATCTCGGTCTTACCCACGCCCGTAGGACCGATCATAATGATGTTCTTCGGGATGACCTCATCCCGGAGGTCCTCTGAAAGCCTCTGCCGGCGCCAGCGTGTCCTGAGCGCAATCGCAACAGCGCGCTTGGCCCTAGCCTGCCCGATGACATATTTATCGAGTTCTTCTACGATCTGTCTTGGCGTCAAAAAGTCACTCACATGCTACTCCTACAAAGGGTTTGAGGTTTTTTTAGAATTTCACTTGACCCCTCGGCCACTTGACCCCTTGAACCCTTTATCACAGTTCTTCTATCGAGATCTCACTGTTGGTATAGATGCAGATCCCTGCTGTTATCTTCATGGCCTCTTCCGCAATCCCCTTTGCGTCCATTTCCGTATTCCGGATAAGGGCCCTTGCCGCCGCAAGGGCATAAGGACCGCCTGAACCTATCGCCATGATACCGTCTTCGGGCTCGATTATATCACCTGTGCCTGAGATAATTAAAGAGGAATTTCTATCCGCAACGCACATCAGCGCCTCAAGCCTCCTCAGGATCCTATCCGTCCTCCAGTCCTTGGCAAGCTCTACGGCGGCACGCATCAGATTCCCATGATACTGCTCCAGTTTCTCCTCAAACCTCTCGAACAGCGTCAGGGCATCTGCGGCCCCGCCGGCAAACCCGGCGAGGATGGTGCCGTTATACATCCGCCGGACCTTTTTTGCATTCTGCTTCATGACCGTACTGCCTACGGTGACCTGTCCATCACCCGCTATAGCCACCTTGTCATGACGCCTGACACACAGAACCGTCGTGCTGCGAACCATCTCTCCTCCTTTTCTGATTTCCACTCGAAAATACCCTGCATCATGTCATTCTTCGGTCTGCTTCGCAGACCTCAGAATGACATCAACCGGTTCCCCTGATTTCATGCTCCTTTGTGAGTCAGCGGCTACTCATTGCCCACCACTCACCACTCACCACTCATTGCTCACCACTCATTGCTTCTTCTTCCCTCTCGGATGGGCCTTGTCATAGACCTCCATCAGCTTATCCATGCTGAGATGCGTGTACCGCTGCGTGGTGGAGAGGTTCGCATGGCCAAGCATCTCCTGGACCGAACGGAGGTCGGCCCCGCCGTCAAGGATATGGGTGGCAAAAGAATGCCGGATCGAGTGCGGTGTGATGTCCCAAAACCCGGCAAGCCTTTTATACCTCTCCACGATCCTATGAACGCTTCTTGTCGTGATCCTTCTTCCAAATTTATTTAGAAAAAGAGGAGCCCCTTCATTCCGCTTTCCAGCTTCCGCCTTCCTCATTCCGGATGCCACCTTCAGACATTCCCGGATCGCCTCAAGGGCCCTTACCCCGATCGGCACAATCCTCTCCTTCCGTCCTTTCCCCTTCACCCGGATCAGATGTTCTGTAAAGTTTATATCTCCGATGTCAAGGGCGACGACCTCTCCGATCCTGAGCCCGGAGGAATAGAAAGTCTCTAATATGGCCTTGTCCCTCGTCCTCAATGGCCCTTCATCAGAGAGCGTGCTCAACAGCCTCCCCATCTCATCCACCGATAAAAACCTGGGAAGGCGTCCCTCTTTCTTAGGGGTCGAGACCATCTTCCCCGGGTTATTGGTCATCTTCGACTCCCGGCAGAGGTAGTTAAAAAACGTCCTGAGCGCAGAGACCTTTCTTGCGAGGGATGCCTTGCTCGTCCCTTTCTCAGAGAGGCTCGACAGAAAGGCCCTGATGGGGATGTGGTCAATCGTGTGAAGGTCTTCTACAGAGAGCGCCTCCCTTTTCAGCGCCCTTTTGAGAAATTCTTCAAATTGGGACAGATCGGAGAGATAATTCCTCACAGTATGCGGGGACATGTTCCTCTCGGTAGAGAGATATTTTATGAAACCTTCAATTGCCTCTTCCATTTCTCAATGTCTTTCATGGCCCTTTCGGCCAGTTTTTCCCGGTATGCCCCTTTATCCTTTGCCTTCAGGGGGAGGGGGGAGAAGAGCCCCCAGTTTATATTCATAGGCTGGAATCCAGAAAGGGAGCCGGTTGTCACGTAATTCAGCAATCCGCCTACACCGGTCGTGTCCGGCGGGGGTATAAATTCCTCTCCCCGCAGATGTCCCGTTGCCGATAGTCCGGCTAAAAGTCCCATGGCAACAGACTCTGCATATCCCTCCACGCCGATGATCTGACCGGCCATATAGATGTTACCCTCCCTCTTCAGCCTCAGGGAATTATCCAGGAGCAGGGGGGAGTTAATAAAGGTATTCCGGTGCAGACTCCCGTAACGGAGGAACTCGGCGTGCTCAAGCCCCGGGATCATCCTGAAGACCCTTTTCTGTTCAGGCCATTTCAGCCTCGTCTGAAATCCGACCATGTTATAGGCCTGCCCGAATCCGTCTTCCTGCCGCAACTGGACCACGGCGTAGGGGGGCTCTCCACTCCGCGGGTCTTTAAGCCCTACAGGTTTTAAGGGGCCATAGACTAAGGTATCCCTGCCCCGCTCTGCCATGGCCTCTACAGGCATACACCCCTCAAAATAGGGTATGTCCTCAAACTCTCTCCACGTTGCCTTATCTGCGGCAATGAGCATGTTATAGAAATGTTCATACTCTTCTTTGCCCATCGGACAATTGATATAATCAGCGCCCCCCTTATCATATCGTGAGGCCCTGAAGGCGATCTCTTCATTGATACTGCTGCCGCTGATAATCGGTGAGATCGCATCATAGAAATAGATCAGGTCCTCCTGTATAATCCTTTGCAGGCCGGCTATCAACCTCTCTGAGGTGAGGGGGCCGGTGGCCACGATCACAGGGACCTCAAAAGTGGGCTCGATGACCTCTTCCCGGATAATCTTTATGTTGGGATGGGAGGCTATGGCCTCTGTGACCCTCCTTGAGAATTCGTGACGGTCAACAGCAAGGGCAGAGCCTGCCGGGACCCTTGTCTTATCCGCAATCCGGATGATCAGGGAGCCAAGCATCCTGAGCTCTTCTTTCAGGAGGCCGTGGGCATTAACGATCTCAGCGGATTTAAGGGAGTTGCTGCAGACGAGTTCCGCCAGGTCCCCGGTCTTGTGGGCCTCTGTCATCCTCCCCGGCCGCATCTCATAGAGCAGCACCCGCACACCCCGCACCGCAGCCTGCCATGCGGCCTCAGAGCCTGCAAGCCCGCCCCCTATAATCACGAGCTCAGGTTTCATTCTTTCTTATATCCACAGCCTTTCCTGATGCATGCTGTCTGGCTTTCCCCTCCCCGCCTCTTTTTTTCTACGAGGAATGGGGCCCCGCATTGCGGGCAGGGTTGTGAGATGGGTTTATCCCAGGTCGCAAACTTGCAGTCCGGATACCTTGTGCAGGAATAAAAGACCTTCCCCCTTTTACTTCTCTTCTCTGTGATCTCCCCGGTGCAGCCCGGTTCAGGGCATTTGACACCGGTTGTAAGAGGTTTTGTCGTCTTACAGTCCGGATAAGTGGAACAGGCAAGAAACTTCCCGTATCTCCCGCTCTTGATGACCATGGAGGACCCGCATGCCGGACAGCTCTCACCGGTTTCCTCCTCACGGACTACCTCAATGCCCCCGTCTTCCCTCCGCCTGAATTCCGTCGTGTTTTTACACTCAGGGTAGGCAGAGCAGGCAAGAAAATATCCCAATTTCCCCCATTTGATAACCATACGGCCCCCGCACTTCTCACACGTGATATCCGTCGGGGTCTCCTCCTTTTTGACATTGCGCATCTCTTTCTGCGCCTTCTCCAGGTGCTGGCTAAAAGGCCGGTAAAAATCTCCTACGGCCTCTGTCCACTCATGCCTCCCCTCTTCTATCTCA
>JACROQ010000138.1 GCA_016214375.1 Nitrospirota bacterium
CGCAGAGATCAAGATTATCAGTTATGGTCTCCTGTCTGTGGCTGGCGTCATTTCTATAGTCCTGGGCTCCATTATGCTGATGAACACCGATGTCCCCTTTTTAAAGATCTCCTGGCTGGTTATTCTTCCTGCCGCTCTGCTCTCGGCCCTCTTCTTTGCCGTGGCGATAGGGATGGCCGTGAAGGTCCACAAAAGGCACCCCTCTACCGGCATGGAAGGCCTTATCGGAGAACGGGGAGAGGCCGGCACAGACATTGATTCGGAGGGTAAAGCATTCGTGCACGGTGAAATCTGGGACGCCAGGAGTGATGAACCTATCCATAAAGGAGAAAAGCTAAAGGTTACAGGAATAGACCACATGACGATTCTTGTGAAGAAACAGGTATAAACCGGGGAGGGTATAATCATGGAACTTTTATTAAGTCCACTTATTATCATATTGTTAGCCGGTATGTTCCTCTACAGCGCCGTTAAAATCCTCAAGGAATATGAACGCGGGGTCATCTTCATGCTGGGGAGATTCTGGAGGGTCAAGGGGCCTGGCCTCATCCTCCTGGTCCCCGGCGTCCAGAAGATGGTCAAGGTCAGTCTCAGGACGGTTGTCCTGGATGTGCCGACCCAGGATATCATCACCAAGGATAATGTGTCTGTGAAGGTGAGCGCCGTGGTCTATTTCAGGGTGCTGGATTCACAGAAGGCGATCATTGAGGTCGAGGACTATCTCTATGCCACCTCCCAGCTTGCCCAAACAACCCTGAGAAGCGTCCTGGGACAGGCAGACCTCGATGAGCTCCTCTCTGCCCGGGACAAATTAAACCAGGACCTTCAACGCATCCTTGATCGTCATACAGAACCCTGGGGGGTAAAGATAGCGACCGTCGAGATGAAGAATGTAGACCTGCCCCAGGAGATGCAGCGTGCCATGGCAAAACAGGCGGAGGCGGAAAGGGAGAGGCGGGCAAAGATCATCCATGCCGAAGGAGAGTTCCAGGCCTCCCAGAAACTCGCGGATGCCGCAGAGATCATCAATGCAAGGCCGGCGGCCCTTCAGCTCAGGTACCTGCAGACACTCACGGAGATCGCCGCAGAGAAGAACTCTACGATCATCTTCCCCCTGCCGATCGATCTGCTTTCCCCATTTATTTCCCCGCGGAAGGGCCCGGATCAAGGAATCAAGGAATAAAGGAATAGTTGTGCCCAGGCGAATCTCCATATCGATTATCTGCATCCTGTTATGGACATCGGTTGTGCTGGCTGCACCTGAGGGAATAACGGATATCGCCGTGACCCGCGATAACAATGATCTATTGATCTCGGCCCTGTATAAAGGCGGTTTTACGCCGGAGATCAAGAGTGAGATCATTAACGGGGTCAGCAGGAAGTTCTTTTACTATATCGTCCTGCACCGGGTAATACCCCGTTGGCTTGATGAAGAGAAGGCCTCAACGACCATCCGGTATTCCGTCAAGTATGATACCCTTAAAAAACAGTTTCATGTCATCAGAGACATCATCGGCGCTAAAGAAGAGCACGTTTTTGACTCCTACGATGAGATGGTGGAATGGGTATCCAGAATCGATAAGGTCCGTTTCATCCCGCTCAAGACCTTAAGTGGAAACCATAGATACTATGTCAGCATAAAGGCGGAGATCAAGGCCGGAGAGCTCCCGTTTTTATTGCGCTATCCGCTATTCTTTATCCCCTATTCAGAGTTCAGCACGAAGTGGGCGCACTCCAACGAGTTTATGCTCAAGGATTTTAAATGAAGAGACCCATCATTATCATCTCTGCCTTTCTGGCCATCACGGTAACCCTGACCGTGGTGGAGATCCTCTTTGAGAAGCAGGGCACTTCTCTCCTGGGGAATAATATACTCATCCTGACCCTGTTTAATATCAACCTCATACTCCTCGTGGTGCTCCTGTTACTCCTTTCACGAAATATCGTCAAGTTCATCTTTGACAGGCACCAGAATGTCCTGGGGAGCCGGTTCAGGACAAAACTCATATTGGCCTTTGTCGGATTCTCCATCATCCCCTCGGTCCTCCTCTTTATTGTGGCCAGCGGTCTCCTGACCAGCAGCATTAATAACTGGTTCAGCATACAGGTTGAGAAGTCTCTCAAGAGCTCCTTTGACGTTGCCCAGAGTTTTTATGAGAAGGCCAAAACCGACA
>JACROQ010000146.1 GCA_016214375.1 Nitrospirota bacterium
CTGCAACAGACAAGAAGGTAGACGTGGAGATGGATACAGGAAAGGGATCCTTTTTAGGTCAGGGTAGGATACTCATAATGGATGATGAGGAGATAATCAGAAATTTTCTGTGTGATGCGTTGAGGCATTTGGGGTACGAGGTTGAGTCTGCTATAAATGGCGCTGAAGCAATAGAGCTATACAAAAGGGCGAGCGAGTTGGTTCAGCCCTTTAATGCAGTTATCCTGGACTTAACAGTTGCAGGGGGTATAGGAGGCAAAGAGACCGTTAAAGAACTCCTTAAGATAGACCCGGAAGCAAATGTAATTGTATCAAGTGGCTACTCCAACGACCCTATAATGGCAGAATATGACAAATATGGTTTCAAGGGTGTTGTGGCAAAACCCTTTATGCTTAAAGAACTAAGTAAAGTCGTGTATAAAGTGATTAAAGGGATAAGTGAATGAGACAACAATACTTGATTTTCAGGTGAAAGTTATCAGACAGCTATAAAGCCCTGCCCCCTATCTCCACCACTTTATATTTGCTTGCAGCCCCCTTTATGATTTGGATGCGGCTTCCAGGGACTCCGAAGTAATCGCTTAGCAACCTGACAAGCGCCTCATTCGCCTTGCCTTCAACCGGCCGTGCCTTGACATGGGCAATGAAGTTTGTGTCATCAACCCGTTCTACGCTTTCTTTTTTTGAGCCTGGTTTTACCTTGACAGAGATCTTCATGGGTCGAGTGTAACGTAACCCCTCGGTGAACGGGGGAAAAGGTAATCCCCTTTGTCTGTATCAAATGGGACTGATGATTATCAGGATGTGTTGGCAGAGTAGATGAGGTTGAACGGATCTGTTTTAATATCCCTGGCAAGTTGATCAAGTACATTTTTTAATGTAGCAGTGGGATCGACACTTTTTTTCTTGAGAGTATGTAATACAGTCATAATAACCTCACGGGTCTTAGCGCCTGCATCTGATTGAGAACCAAAGCTGACCTTACGGGCAATGACTGTTGGACGGAGGTCTCTTTCAGCAAGGTTGTTTTCCGCAGGCACCCTTCGGTCTAATGCCCAGTGATAAAGGCGGTCTTCATTTTTGCGGAATATATCCTGGATGCGGCGTATGGCAAGGTGTGTTGCAGGACTCCGGACTACGTCCTGTATATTTGATTCTATAATGGCGGCCTGTTTGTAGAACTCATCATCAGAGATAGGCAGCCTACGTAGACTCATAGCCGTAGATAGCAGTGGGGCCATAGTCTCGGCAAATGCCTTCACCTCTGCATTATCCCCAAATTCCTTCTCCTTGTCTTCAACTTCTCTGAGTAAGTGGGCGTAACAATACTGGATAGCAGATGGGGCCTTGTTATAGGCATTATAGCGATCAACCACCAAGGTACCAGGCAGCAACTCAGTACCAAAGACCTCTTTTGGCACACTGGCAGAGCGGGTCTTTCTGAACAAGAATATGCTGATCTTATCTGTAGCGAAGAGCCACGCATAGCCATTCTGACCGTCATTGCGCCATCCTGTCTCATCCGCATGCTTGACAGGTGATTGTCGGTATTTCTCAATCAACCCTCCTGGCACATTGTCAAATAATCTTGCCATGCGGTGAAATATCTCTATCAGAGAGCCAAGTCCGATACCCATCTGCTCACATATACGCCCCAGGGGAATACCATGCAGATAGTGCATTGTTGCTGCCGTGGCTACAAGCTGATTACCATAGAGACTCCTGGGCAGGACACTGGGGGGACGTGGCTTGAAGGTTTTCCGGCAGCGAGAGCAGTAGCGCTTTGCAAGCAGGTATAATATCTTTTGTGCTTTAAGCGGGGGGATATCAATGACAGAGCGGCTATCTGTCCCCTTATCCTCCAGAATGCCTCCGCAATCAGGGCATTCTTCTCCTACCTCTGAGGCCACATCAACCACATGGTCAGCCATGGATTCGTCAAAACTATACCGCCCGTGACCAGGCTGCCCCGGCCTTGCCCCACCGCGCCTTCTTTGATTCTCTTCGATACTATTTGCCTTCACCGGTATCCTTGACGATGGAGTTGATGACCCAAAATAACCCTCCTTGCCTTTGCGCTCCTCATACCTGAGCGCTATCTTAAGACGGCTTACCTCCTCCGTCAAAGCATCTATCTTCCTCTGCTTTGAAAAACAATCCTCACAGTAAGCCACAGAGCGCCTCCCTGAAATCCTTCTTTAAAGGATAACCAAAGACTAATTTCAGGCTGCGGTTTGCCTTCTTTGTACTGTCATTCTTCCCACGTCCAGTGGTTCGTCCCAGACAGACCCAGTTGGCTGCCTTGTAGCATGTCCCCCTAAAACCACGCTCAGGGTCAACAAAACTCTCAAGAAATACTACCTCATGCGCATACATACTCTCCCAGTCCGATGAAATCCTCCTCACCATCATCCCTAACAGATGTGAGGCCAGATGGGAAATCTCCACCCATGGCAGAATTAAAAACCGTGTGTTGATCACAACAAAATGAAGCCTCTTTACACGTTGCTCCTGGTTCCATCCAATATACCGATCCCGGCACCCGATATGGCGGGGAGGAGAACACCAACCCAAGCAGGCAATGGGCCTGCCATATGAGAATACAATGTACTCTAAATGCTCCCCCACAGGGCGGGTGTACCCAAGGTAGTGATACTGCTCGATCAAACTCTTGTAGAGCGTTTCTAAAGGGGTTCGCCTGACTTGTACTAATTCTACAGGTCTTATATCTGACAGGCTGCCTCTGACAGGTGTCTGATCAACTTCAATAACAGGAGGCTTTCTGCGATGCAACAGGGGATTGGGAGAATTTTTCAGTTTAGGTGGAAGTTCAATTAATCCATTGGATTGCAAAGACAATAACAGTCCCCGGCAAATCATATCCTTGGGCACCCCGTTTGGCTGCGTCCAATCCCATCTGCGACATATCTCCCTGGATATGAAACTTCTGCCTCTGTCCCAGTAGGCCGCTATAATATCCTTGATCCCATCAATCTCCCGTTGTGTATAATCCTTACCTCTATACCTGAACCTCTCATCCATGCTTTATATTTATCACATGGAAGTTCTGAACGCAAGTCCTTTATTCCCCCGTTCACCGAGGGGTTACCAGAGGACAACGAAATCATCTTGATTTATTCCCGAACAAATGATAATATCTGCCCTCATTACTCCCCATAATTATCGGGGAACAGCAATAGGAGTGGAATATGAATATACATGAATTTCAGGCAAAGTCGCTTTTTTCGCAATACGGCATACCTGTTCCGAATGGTAAGGCAGTCTATTCAGTAGATGAAGCTGAGCAGTATGCTAAAGAAATCAAGTCTGATGTAGTGGTGATTAAGGCACAGATACATGCAGGCGGTAGAGGAAAGGCCGGAGGGGTTAAACTTGCTAAAGATAAAAAGGATGTGGGCAAGATTGCCGGTGAGATATTAGGCAAGGTGCTTGTGACCCATCAGACCGGCCCTGAAGGCAGGTGTGTCAGAAAGCTATTAGTTGAAGAGGGCGTCAATATCGCTAAGGAGCTTTACCTTAGCCTTCTGGTTGACCGCACATACAGCCGCCCTGTCTTTATTACAAGCCTTGAAGGTGGGATGGAGATAGAAGAGGTTGCAGCAAGGACACCGGAGAAGGTCATTAAAGAATATATTGACCCGTCAGTCGGCTTCCAGCAGTTCAACGGCCGCAACATGGCTTTTAAACTTGGATTGGCACCTGATGTTATTAAACAGTTTGTCTCTATGGCAGGTAAACTGTACAAGCTATTTATGGAGAAAGGTGCATCCTTAGTAGAGATAAACCCGCTTGTCATCACAAAGGACAACAGGCTTATCGCACTCGATGCCAAAATGAGTTTTGACGACAATTCATTATTCAGGAATGAAGATGTAAAGGCGTTCCGTGACCTCGATGAGGAA
>JACROQ010000021.1 GCA_016214375.1 Nitrospirota bacterium
ATTCACCCTAAAAGGTCTTACAAGCAGAATAATTTGAAAGTGAGTCTAAGGCGGGATTAGAAAACCCCGCCTATCGCTGTCATGCCATGAATAACTTAGATCAATTTGGTCTCAAGCCTTTAAGGATAACTGATAGACCCTTAATAGATCGCTTCCTCAGTTCAAGAGAGACTATGCTCTCGGCTTACGCCTTTGTCAGCCACTACATCTGGTCCGATCTCTTTCATTTCCACTGGGGAATCCTCGATGGCCATCTCTGTCTCTTTGCGCAATACGGTGACTATCTTTATATGCCGATACCACCCATTTTATCTGAAAATCCCTGTGCAAGCACTGCCTTGTCCTCAGGCTTTGCCATTATGAACCGGATCAATAAGAATAAGGCGGTATCCCGCATCGAGAATATCGATGCGGCTCAAACAGAGGCATTCATATCCCTTGGATACGATGTTAAACCAGGAGAAGGGGAATATGTCTACCTGCGTGAAGATCTTGCAAACTTAAAAGGTGATCCCTACAAATCAAAGAGGGCCATGTGCAATCATTTTATAAAGAACTACCGCTACAGCTATGAACCCTTTCAGACCCGGTTTGCAGATGACTGTATCCGATTATATGAAGTATGGAAGAAGAGAAAGAGAGAGACGGCCATTGATGCCTTTTCTCCTGCCTTATTAGAAGACGCCTCCCTTGCACACCGACAGGCCGGCCGGCAGTATGAGGCCCTCCAATTGACCGGCAGGGTCGTCCGGATCAACAACAGGGTGGAGGGTTATCTGTTTGGATTTAAGAGGAGGGGGGATATGTTCTGCATCCTGCTGGAGATCACAAATCCTGATATCAGGGGGCTTGCCCAATTTATATTCAGGGAGTTTTGCAGGGAAAGAGGGATGGAAGGCTTCAGATACATCAACGCCCTTGGGGACTCAGGCCTTGAAACCCTGCGCCGTGTAAAACTATCCTACCGGCCGTCGAAAATCGTCCCATCCTATACGGCCTGTTTACCCTGACAGAGATCTCTTTATGGCCTCTTGCCTTTGCGGGCAGCGAGTTGGAGGAAGATGAGGATACTCCTCTTATAATCAAAGTTGTCTATCTTTCTGAGGCAGGCTACAAATTCTCTCTCCTCAGAAGACATATTATAGGGATAACCCCTGTCCATGATACTCACCTTTTCCTCTCCTCTCTCTTCAAAAAAATAGGTGAGCGGGATATCCAGGGCGCTTGAGATAGCCTGCAATCTATCCGTATTCAGATAACTCCTGCCATTTTCGTATCGCTGAAGCTGTTGATAGGTAATCCCGATGGCCTCTGCCAGCCTCTCCTGGCTCAACCCTAACTCCTTCCTCCTATCCCTTATCTTCATCCCGACAAACTTCCGGTCCTTTATCCTGTACATGTGAGTTCCTCACGATGTCACCTTTTTATTTTCACCCACAATACAGACGGGGTTTATAAAAGTCCACAATATACAATTTGTAATATATTGTTGACAAATACTAACTAATCGTTGTATAGAGTATACTGCCGGTTTGGAAGAGGGGGGATAGAAATGCCGAACAAGGTGATACTTCTAAGAAGGTTTGGGCGGCAGCTCCGGAGCTTCAGGAAACAGAGGATGATTTCCAGGGAAGAGATGGGCTGCAGGATCAGGCTCTCTGCAAAAGATGTGGAGGCAATAGAGGACGGGAAGGAGGATCCAAGGCTGAGCACCCTCCTGCTCATTTCCGACGCACTGAATGTACCGCCGGAAGAGCTTCTGGCGCCCCCGGGAAGACAGGACAGTGAATACTATGCCTATCGTTTTTATCTCCTGAAACTTCTGAACAGGATGTCAAAAAAGGACCTAAAGAAGGCGATTGAGGCCCTGCATACCCTCAATACTTCGAGACGTTCATCTCCTCCATCTTCCCTGTAACCATGAATACAATCCTTTCGGCGATATTGGTCACCCGGTCTGCGGTTCTCTCTAAATTATGGGCGGTCCAGATGAGGTAGGTCGCACCCTGAATCGTTTTGGGATTTTCTATCATGATCAGCAGAAGCTCTCCGTATATCTGGTCATAGAGGGCATCTACCTCATCATCTTCATTGCATATCTGTCTTGCTGATTCAATGTCTCTGTCCACAAAAGCCTTCATGCATCTCTCAAGCATGGAGAGCCCTTTCTCACCCATCTTGGGTATGTCAACGAGCGGTTTTACCAGGGAGTCCTCTCCGATTGCGATATTGATCTTGGCAATCCCTTCAGCGTGGTCCCCTATCCGTTCAAGGTCTGTGATAATATTAATCACGGCCGCCAGTATCCTGAGATCAACAGCCATCGGCTGCTGCGTCGCAATCAGGAGGAGGCATTTATCCTCGATGTCGAAGCGCATTTTATTGATAACAATATCTTCCCTGATAATCCTTTTAGATGTCTCAAGGTCCCTCTGTTTCAGCGCCTCGATGGAATCCTTCAATGCCTTGCCCACCCTATCCGCCATCTTGATCACCTCGTCCTGCACATCCTTCAGGGCCTTATGATAGGCTTCTCTGGCCATAGTGCCTCCTGTTCATTTATCCGAATCTCCCTGTGATATAGTCCTCCGTCAATTTATTGGAGGGGGCGGTAAATATCTTTTTGGTGATATCAAACTCAATCAACTCCCCCATCATAAAAAATCCTGTAAAGTCCGATACCCGCGCGGCCTGCTGCATATTGTGGGTCACGATGATCACAGTATATTCCTTCTTCAGTGCTGTGATCAAGTCTTCCACCTTGGCGGTAGCGATCGGATCGAGGGCGGAGCAGGGCTCGTCAAAGAGGATGACCTCAGGCTGGGTGGCGATGGCGCGGGCGATGCAGAGTCTCTGCTGCTGACCGCCGGAAAGGGCAAGGGCGCTGGTATTCAGCCTGTCCCTGACCTCCTCCCACAGGGCGGCTTTTTTGAGACTCTCCTCTACCACCTTATCGAGGGTCCCCTTTTTGCTGATCCCCTGAATCCTGAGGCCGTAGGCCGCATTCTCATAGATACTCTTGGGAAAGGGATTGGGCTTCTGAAACACCATCCCTATCCGTCTTCTCACCTCGGTAATGTCCAGATCCCTTGAGTAGATATTGGTGCCGTTGTAGAGTATCTCCCCCTCAAGACGAAACATCGGTACGAGGTCATTCATCCTGTTCAGGCACCGGATGAATGTACTCTTGCCGCAGCCGGAGGGTCCGATGATGGCGGTAACAGACCTTGCCTGTATCGCAAGGCTCACACTCTTTACCGCCTGTTTCCCGCCGTAAAAGGCGCTCACCTCTTTGATCTTAAAAGCCATATTTATTCCTTTTACCAACTCCGGAATTCTATCAGGGTGCTAAAAAAGTCTATCACCCTGTCATTCTGAGGAGCCGAAGGCGACGAAGAATCTGACAACTCTTTGTTTTGCTTAAGGTTCAGATCCTTCGCTTCGCTCAGGATGACAAGCTGAGAGACTTTTTCAGCACCCTGATAGACTAAAATTATTACCACCGTATCTTCTTCTGATACCTGTGCCTGATCCATACGGCCAGACCGTTCATTGTAAAGGTGATGATCAAAAGCACAATAATCCCCCCGGCCGCATCTGCATGAAAACCCTTTTGCGGCCGTGACACCCAGTTAAATATCTGGATGGGTAAGGCTGTAAAGGGGTCAAAGAGACCCTGAATACTAAAAAAGGGAAATTCTGACGAGATGGGACTTGTAGGCAGGAAGGCCACGTACGTGAGCGCGCCGATGGTGATCAGCGGGGCCGTCTCTCCTACCGCCCTCGACATGGCGAGGATGATCCCTGTCATGATGCCTGGCATGGCGGCAGGAATAACCTGATGCCTGATGATCTGCCACTTTGTGGCCCCGAGGGCATAGGATGCTTCCCTTATCGAGGAGGGTATCGCTCTCAGCGCCTCCCTCGCAGACATGATAACGATAGGCATCACAAGGATGGCCAGGGTTGCCGCACCGGCTATGATACTTCTGTCAAGTTGCATTGCCCTGACAAAAAGTCCAAGTCCCAGGAGTCCATAAATAATGGAAGGAACACCGGCAAGGTTTGCGATATTGATCTCGATGAGGTTTGTCAACCAGTTCTTTTTACTGTACTCCTCCATATGTATAGCCGCCATTATCCCAACCGGAATGGCCAATAGTCCTGTTAATACCATGATCCATACCGTCCCTACCCATGCGGAGAGGATCCCCGCCTCCTGCGGTCTCCTGGATGGGTAGCTTGTCAAGAACTGCCATCCGAGACTTCCAAGGCCGTCTGAAAGGACATCAAGGAGGAGGGCTACAAGAACCGCCAGACCTATTAGGGTAGCAAGGAGACCTAATACATAGAAGGCCCTGTCAAACCATTTGTTTATGCTTTTTCTATCCATCCTTCTAACTTCTTACCTCTTCTTTCTTGCCTCTTACTTCTGACTTCTTGCCTCTTATTTCTGCTTTACTCATACACCTCCCTGAATTTCTGCCGCAGCCAGTAACTTATCATATTCAGTACAAAAGTCACAACGAACAGGCTGATCCCCACGGCAAAGATCGTCTTATACTCGATAGTCCCCGTGGGCGTATCACCGAGACTGACCTGGACGATATAGGCGGTGACGGTTTCGAGGGGAACAAGGGGGTTGAGGGTCAACCTCGGCTGCTGCCCGGCCGCAATGGCCAGGATCATTGTCTCCCCTACTGCCCTGGATATGCCCAGTATAAAAGAGGCGGCTATGCCGGAAAATGCCGCAGGCACAACGACCCTGCCGGCCACCTGAAGTCTTGTCGCCCCCAGGGCATAGGCCCCTTCGCGCAACCCCATGGGGACGGCATGCATCGCGTCTTCACTTAAGGAGGAGACAATGGGTATAATCATGGCCCCCATGACGATCCCGGGGCTCAGCGCGTTGAATCCGGCGAGATCGGGTATCACCTTCTGTAAAAGTGGGGTTACAAAGAGAAGCGCAAAATAACCGTACACCACCGTGGGTACAGCAGCGAGGACCTCAAGGAGCGGCTTGACTGCCGTTCTTATCCGCTCAGAGGCATACTCGCTCAGATAGATGGCGCTGATCAGGCCAACCGGGAGCGCCACACTTATAGCAATGAGGGTTGTCAGAAAGGTGCCTGTAAAAAGAGGAAGGATTCCAAAGTGTTTTTCTGCGAAGAGGGGAGTCCACTGGGTGTCGGTCAGAAAGTCTATTATAAAGACCTCTTTAAAAAACCCGAAGGTCTCAAAAAAGAGGACGGCAATGATCCCGAGGGTTACAAAAATAGAAAAGAAGGCGCTCAGAAAGAGCGCCCCCTCAATAAACCTCTCCTTTGTTCTTTGAAATCGTTTATACATCAAAATGTTTCCCCCTTTTCGGGGACAGAATTA
>JACROQ010000022.1 GCA_016214375.1 Nitrospirota bacterium
GTCCGTCCTATAAAGGATTTGGACAGGATGGTCGGACAGACCAGTCAGGTCAAGATTATCAAGATGGATCAAAAACGGGGCAATGTTGTAGTCTCGCGGCGTGCCTTGATTGAAGAACAGGTTAAAAAGATGCGTGAGCAGACCTTAGAGGCCCTTGCGGAAGGACAGTTATTAGAGGGTTATGTGAAGAATATCACCGACTATGGTGTGTTTGTCGACTTGGGCGGCATAGACGGTCTGCTGCATATCACAGATATCTCCTGGGGCCGCATCGGACACCCCTCAGAGGTCTTTAAGGTTGGGGAAAAGATATCGGTCAAGGTCTTAAAATATGACCCTGATACAGGGAGGGTATCCCTCGGCCATAAGCAGAAGACCCCTGATCCATGGATAGCCGTGGAGGATAAGTGTCCGGTAGGTTCAAGGGTCCAGGGGAAGGTGGTCAGCATTACGGACTACGGCGCCTTTGTCTCTGTAGAAGATGGTGTTGAGGGGCTGATCCATATCTCTGACATGTCATGGACGAACGAGGTAAAACATCCCTCCAGAGTGGTCTCCGTAGGGGAGATAATCACTGCCGTTATCCTGAACATCGATAAACAGAACAGGAAGATCTCCCTTGGGTTAAAGCAGGCAGAGTCAAATCCATGGGGTACAGTCGAGAACAAATATCCTGCGGGCACGATCATAGAAGGCAAGGTCAGGAATCTTACTGAATTTGGGGCCTTTGTAGGATTGGAGGAGGGGATTGACGGCCTTATCCATATATCAGACATGTCCTGGTTAAAACATATCAAGCACCCCTCGGAGGTCTTGAAGAAGGGGCAAAGTGTAAAGGCGGCCGTGCTGAAGGTGGATAAGGAGAAACAACGCATCTCCTTAGGGCTTAAACAATTGACCGGTGATCCATGGACTAAGGATATCCCTGAAAGATATTCTATCGGGGGGGCCGTCAAGGGCAAGATTGTCAGGATTACAGACTTTGGGATCTTTGTTGAGCTTGAGGAGGGGGTGGAGGGATTGATTCATGTCAGTGAATCAGGAGTGGAGCCCCCTGTCAGGGCTGAGGATATCATGAAGCCGGGGGATGAGATATGGGCTAAGGTGATTAAGATAGATTCCGTCGACAAGAAGATCGCCCTGTCCATCAGGGAATATAATAAAGATCTGGAGAGAGCTGAAATGCAGAAGTACATGGAAAGTCAGGGCGGTGGGAATATTACCCTGGGCAAGGCCGCGAGGAAGATCACAGAGGGATAACTCTATCGAGTGATCAAGGCATCCATGAAAAAGAGACACCCTATATTATTTGCCTTTCTCTCCTTAGTTGTTCTTACCGTTATTATATTTATAGCCTCCTATGCACTCACCATCGGGACAGGGAACTGGTCTCTGATACCGGGGAATAAGATTGCCCTGGTCAAGATTGAAGGTGTCATCCTGGACTCCCGTGAGATCATTGAAGAGTTGAAAGAATACAACTCCAATGAATCCGTAAAGGCCATTCTACTGAGAATTGACAGCCCCGGCGGCGCCGTAGCCCCCTCCCAGGAGATCTATGAAGAGGTGAAGAAGATCAGGGACGAAGGGAAAAAGAAGATCGTGACCTCGATGGGCAGTGTGGCCGCATCCGGGGGGTATTATATCGCAAGCGTCTCTAACAAGATTGTGGCGAACCCGGGGTCTATTACCGGCAGCATTGGTGTCATCATGGAACTTGCCAATGTCAGCGGCCTCATGAAAAAGGTCGGTGTGGAGAGCGTGGTTATCAAGAGCGGCAAGTATAAAGACATGGGCTCCATATTCCGCACCATGACTAAGGAGGAGAGGGACTTGCTTCAAGGCCTGATGGATGATGTCCATGACCAGTTTATAGAGGCGGTCGCTGTGGGGCGGGACATCGAGAAAGAGCGGCTCATCCCTATTGCAGACGGGAGGGTCTTTACAGGACGGCAGGCCAAGGAGTTGGGACTGGTTGATGAGATAGGGAATATGCAGGATGCGATCAAGATTGCAGCCGACATGGTCGGCATCGTCGGGGAACCCTCGATCCTCGAGAAAAAGAAGCGATTTTCTATTATGGATATCATTAGAAACAGATCCCTGATCGATTGGATAGGCGCGGGAAAGAGTATTGTGGGTGGAGAGGGGATATTCACCATGAAATATATCCTGGCGTATTGAGCCTATAGCGCCGGCCTTTATGGCCTGTTTCCGTAGTTGCCCAATTTATTGGGCGAGGCGGCGTAGTGTCGTTGCCCAATTTATTGGGCAATCATGCAGCAGAGAAGAACAGGAGGGGACAGATGACCAAGACGGACCTGATTGAGAAGGTTTCATTGAAGACAACAGGCCTTACCAAGAAGCAGACAGAGATCATCGTCAATATGCTGTTTGACAGCATCAAAGAGGCCCTGGCCACCGGCGACAAGATAGCGATCAGGGGATTCGGCAGCTTCAGGGTCAGAAACCGGCGTAATCGCGAGGGCCGGAATCCCAAGACCGGCGAGACAGTCACCGTGCCTGAGAAAAGGGTTCCCTTCTTTAAGGCAGGAAAAGAATTAAAAGAGGTTGTGGACGGGAAGGCGCCGGGGTAGTCAGGTGGTGGTTCGATGGATTAAAACAGGAGGTATCACGATGGGGATGCAACCGTTACAGGATTGGGTACTAATCGATCCGGCGGAGGCCAAGGAAAAAACCTCGGGGGGGCTGATCATCCCCGACACGGCCAAGGAGAAACCTGTGGAAGGAAGGGTCCTGGCCGTGGGGAAGGGGCGCTGGGAGGCGCCGGAAAAGAAGTGGGGAAGTAAACCCAAAGGGAAAGAGGAAAAGGTCTTCAAACCCACGGTTCTCAAACCGGGCGATCAGGTCCTTTACGAGAAATATGGAACGACAAAAATAGATCTGGATGGTAAGGAACTCGTTCTCGTCCGCGAGTCCGACGTCCTGGGCTGGGTGGGATAAGAAGAGTCGTTTACGAGACCAGGGGGTCAGGTCTTGAATTTTGATGTACATCACATCAAAATTCAAGACCTGACCCCCTTTAATCTCTGCGCTATCTCTGAAAAAGGTAATTCTTCCTGTGTCTTGTTTTTCATATCCCGCAGGATGACAACTCCCCTTGCCAGTTCATCCTCTCCTATAATAAGGACATGTTCTGCATTGAGTTTGTCTGCCTTCCGCATCTGGCTTTTCAGACTGCCGCCGCTGTGGTCCATGACGGCAGGGATTCCTTGCTGGTGGAGCTGGGTTAGCAGGGAGAATGCCTTTTCCTGTGCCGCCTCACCCAGTGCGGCAATGAAGATGCCGGCTGAAGGCCTTTCCATAGAACTGTCGTCGAACAGAGAGACGAGCCTCTCCATCCCGATCGAAAACCCTATGGCAGGAGTGGCCGGGCCCCCAAGTTCTTCAACAAGGTTGTCGTACCTCCCCCCTGCGGCTACCGCATTCTGTGCGCCGAGGGAGGTGCCTACGAACTCAAAGGTGGTCCGTGTGTAATAATCAAGCCCCCGGACAAGCCCCTCATTAAGGACATAAGGGACCCCCGCCGTTTTCAGCGAATCCTGTAGTCCCTTGAAGTGGGTGAGACATTCACTGCAGAGATAGTCGAGGGTCTTTGGCGCCTTTTCAGCGAGTTCATGGCAGTGGGTGGCTTTGCAGTCAAGGATCCTCAGGGGATTGGACTCAAACCTCCTCTGGCAATTTTCGCATAACTCAGATATCTTATCCGCAAAGAAACCCTTTAACGCCTCTCTGAAGGCAGGCCGGCATTGGGGACAACCGATGCTGTTGATCTGCAATTCAACCCCTTTGATATTCAGGGAGTCAAAGAGCAGGTTTAACATCGAAAGGACTTCTGCATCTATCATGGAGTGCCCGATGCCGAAGACCTCTGCGCCGATCTGATAGAACTGCCGGTAGCGCCCGGCCTGCGGCCTTTCACGCCGGAACATGGGGCCGATATAGTAGAGTTTTGAGAAGGGTGAGGTCTCGCGGAGGTTATGCTCTATATAAGCCCGCACAACGGATGCGGTCCCTTCCGGCCTCAGGGTGATCTTCTTCCCATCCCTGTCGTCAAAGGTATACATCTCCTTTTCCACGATATCCGTAGTCTCACCGATGCTCCTGGTGAACAGTTCTGTAAATTCGATGACAGGTATGATGATCTCTGAATAGCCGAAGGTGTGAAAGATGTCCCGGGCCTTTTGCAGGATATGGCGCCAGGCCTCTGACTCGCCGGGGAGTACATCCCTGACTCCTTTGATACCTTGAACTTGTTTCATCTGAAATTTCCTATGACGGGGTTGGAAAACCCCATCTATCGATAGGCTACTGACCTACTGTAATCATATACAACCGGCCGCCCATGAATTCACCCTTGATGGCATCCCCGACCTTTAGGTCTGAAGGAGAGCCAGGATTTCCGCCCTTCATGACCATAATACCTTCATAGAGTACGACGTTGACCTTTTTTAGCATCCCCTCCTTGACTGTGATCACATGGAGGTCATTGTCTATGGCGGCGATTTCACCCTCTATCTTTCCGGAGCCTGTCTCATTTCCATGATACAGGGTAGTGAGGTCAAATTTCCTGACCGGTCTGTTATCCTCAGGCGGGTTTCCGGCGGTGACAAAGACGATCTCCCCCCCGTTTGCAGGGCATACCTCACTGCCTGAGGTATAGACATAGGTCCATACCCTGTATTGCGTCCCAGGCTCAAGAGGCGCCTCCGGGGTTATGATCTCTTTATCGCCATCCCATGCGACCTGTCCGCCTACACCCCATTCTGTGGTAAGGAGCGTCCCGAGGCCATATCTCCCTCCCGCCATGTTGATCGATCCCAACATGGGTTTGTGGTCGTGGGTCCCTGCGGGGAGTGTGTGCACTGTCTTGTCCCATGTAATGATTATGGGCGCAGCAGGGTCCGCATCCTTGGATCGGGCAGCGGGTTGAGACGACACTATCCTGACGGCCGGCAGGCATGCGGCATACACAGAAAGGTTCATCAGGAGCAGGGCGGGTATTACCCACGCGGCAGCGAACCTTTTATAAAGGGTAACCTGAATGACAGCAGATAATAATCTCATTACAAGGCCTCACTTTCTGAAAATATGGATGTATTATTCATGAAAACGGGGAAAAAGTAAAGATGTGAGGGGATGCCGACTTCACCAGCCCGGCAGGGATGAAGGGTATTGATGACGCAAGGCTTCACAAGTCAATCATATCTAAATTTCATCATATCTAAATTTGATGAACTCGTAAAAAGTCCTCAGATGTCACCCTGAGCGAAGCGAAGGGTCTGATAACCCATTGTTTTATCAGATTCTTCGCTTCGCTCAGAATGACAAATGGTGCTTCTGGCGATTTTTTACGAGTTCATCACTTTTCGATTGACAGATAAATCCCATACTGCTATTTTGTCCTCAGGAAAGTCAATTCTGATCGGCCGCGCTGGTTGCTGGTTGTGGAGCAGGTTTTCTGACGCCCCTGACAGAGAGTGCAAGCGAGACTATGAGCAAAAAGAGCCAGCCACCTTCCAAAATAAATTTAAAAATTCCGGCCCCGGCACACCCGCAGGAGCGGCATGAGCCGCTGCCCTGGCACCAACCGAAGTCCACTGATGAGGACCCTGAGGCGCTGTTACGCATCAAGGCCATACTGGCAAGTCCGAGTTACCGGCAGGCCGACCATGACGTTGATTTTCTAAACCGGGACGATACACGCGGACTGCGCTTGCAGCTCGATTACCTTAAACCGGAGTTGTTCCTCAAACAGCATGGTATTAGCCATACCATAGTTGTCTTCGGCAGTACCCGGATTTCAGAGCCTTCTGCTGCTCAGCGCAAGGTAGCTATGTTGCGCCAGTCCCTTGCCAAAGACCCCGCCGATAAGCTGCTGCAAAGCAGGCTGGGTATAGGAGAACGTATCCTGGCCAAGAGTGGCTACTACGAAATTGCGCGTGAGTTCAGCCGTTTGGTAACCAGCGCCAGACAAAATTCCGGGAGCGGCCGTATAGTCGTAATGACCGGAGGCGGCCCTGGCATTATGGAGGCGGCAAACCGGGGCGCTTATGACCTGGGCGCAAAGTCCATTGGCATGAATATCAATCTGCCCCATGAGCAGTATCCGAATCCCTATATCACGCCTGACCTATGCTTCCGGTTCCATTACTTCGCCCTGCGCAAGCTCCATTTTCTCCTGCGGGCTAAGGCGCTGGTCGCCTTCCCCGGTGGCTATGGGACATTTGACGAGCTTTTCGAAACCCTGACCCTGGTACAGACGCGCACCATCAGGCCGCTTCCCGTAATCCTGGTGGGTGAGGCCTACTGGCGGCAGGCATTCAATGTGGACTTTCTTGTTGATGAGGGTGTGATTGACCCGGAGGACCTGGAACTGTTCTGGTACGCCGAAACGGCGCAGGATATCTGGGACGGCATTCTGCACTGGTACGAGGTGAGCGGGGAACCTCTGTTCCCGGCAGCCTGATCTGCTTCGGCAATCTGGGCACTGCCGGAGTGTCACTGACGGCTCTCATCAAGCGAAACCCGGGGGTATAACTATGAAACTGTCCTTTCACGGCGCGGACCACGGAGTCACGGGCTCCTGCCATCTGGTCGAATGCGCCGGCCACCGTATCCTGATTGACTGCGGCCTGTACCAAGGGGGACGCGAACTTGCTGAAGAGAATGCTGAGCCCTTCGGCTTCGATCCCGCGGCGATTGATTACGTCCTGCTGACCCACGCCCATCTGGACCATTGCGGGCGCCTGCCACTTCTGGTCAAGCGCGGATTTCGCGGCGAGATCATCACGACTCCCGCTTCACGGGAACTCACACGGCTCATCCTGCTGGATGCCGCCCATCTGCAAGAAGAAGAAGCGCACTATCGCGCACGTAAGGCCTCGCGGCGCGGCGCCAATCACGAGATTGTGCCACCCCTATACTCGGTGTTAGACGCATTGAACACCCTCGAATATTTTGGACGAACGGCGGCTTATGGACAACCCCTGGGACTTGTCCCCGGGATTCGTGCCACCTTCCTCGACGCTGGACACATCCTTGGCTCGGCGTATATTTTCCTGGAGTTGGAAGAACACGGGCCCCGGCGAACGGTATTGTTCTCCGGCGACCTGGGCAACGCCAGGCGACCCTTGTTGCGCAGTCCAGCCACGCCGCCAACGGCCGATATTGTGGTCATGGAAACGACCTACGGCGACCGGCTCCACAAGCCGCTGGGACCGTCTATCGAGGAGTTGTACTCGGCAATTACCGGCGCCTTCCAACGCGGCGGCAACGTGATTATCCCCACCTTCGCGCTGGAGCGGGCCCAAGAGATCCTGTATTTCCTGCGGGAAGGTGTAGAGAGAGATAGAGTGCCGCGCTCGACGCAGGTGTTTCTGGATTCGCCCATGGCGATTTCTGCAACCGAGATATTCGGACATCACCCGGAATGCTACGATTTGGAAACCGCTGAACTGTTTCGTGAAGGCCGAGATCCCTTCCACGTGCCGGGATTGCATTTCACCCGGGAGACGGCCGAATCGATCGCGCTCAACCGCATCGGGGGTGGCGCCATTATCATGGCTGGCTCAGGTATGTGCACAGGCGGCCGGGTACGCCACCACCTCAGGCACAATCTCTGGCGTCAAGACTCGAGTGTCGTGTTTGTCGGTTATGCGGCACGCGGTACCCTTGCCAGAGAAATTGTCGACGGAGCCGGGGAGGTCCGTATCTTCGGTGAAGAGATCCCGGTCCGTGCCCAAGTCCACACGATAAACGGTTTTTCCGCTCACGCCGATCAGGCAGAGCTGCTGGCCTGGCACCGTCAGATCGGCGGTTCCACACGCACGTTCCTGGTACACGGAGAAGAAAAGGTCATGAGCTATTTTGCCACGAACCTGGAGAACACGGTGGTAGAGATGCCGGCCTTGCACGAGCAGTTCGACCTGTGAGAGCCAAGAGAACGACCGGACTACACAACCAAACGGAGCATGCGTGTATGGCGGCACTCCGCATAGCTACTTGCTGCAGGGTAGTTCAATCAGGTTTTACGCCGAGTCTGCGAGGATGGTGACGGTGTTTTTGACGACCTCCATGAAGCCGCCGGTGATGAGCATGGTGTTCTTCGCACCGCTGGGGTCGGTGATCTCAAGGTTTCCCTGTTTAAGGCTTGTGATGAGGGGGGCGTGGTCTGCAAGGACACCGAGATAACCCAGGTCGCCGGGGGCGATAATAGAGGTTACCTCGCCGTCATAGATCTTCTTTTCCGGTGTTACGATGATTAGTTTGAAACTCTTTGCCATCTGTTTAGCCTATACCCCGGCCTTCAGCTTCTCAGCCTTTTCCGCGACCTCCTCGATCGGTCCCACCATATAGAATGCCTGCTCCGGGAGGTCATCCACCTTCCCCTCGATGATCATCTTAAAGGTCGTTGCCGGGGCCGGGTCCGTAATATCGTCGGCGGGGACATAGATGGCCTGCACCGAGGTGATGGAGCCCTTCTTGGTCGAGGTGATCCTTTCCTGTAGTTCTCCCATCTCTGTACCGAGGCTGGGTTGATATCCCACCGCAGAAGGCATCCTGCCCAGGAGGGCGGACACCTCGGAACCTGCCTGGACAAATCTGAAGATGTTGTCGATAAAGAGCAACACATCCTGATTCATCTCATCCCTGAAATACTCGGCGACGGTCAAACCTGAAAGGGCTACCCGCAATCTTGCCCCGGGGGGTTCGTTCATCTGTCCGAAGACCAGACAGGCCTTATTGATAACCCCTGACTCTTTCATTTCAAGATAGAGGTCGTTCCCTTCCCTTGTCCTCTCTCCCACACCGGCAAAGACAGAATACCCTCCATGCTCTGTGGCAATGTTTCTGATCAACTCCATGATGATAACGGTTTTTCCGACCCCTGCCCCGCCAAAGAGGCCGATCTTTCCCCCCTTGACATAAGGGGTAAGGAGGTCAATTACCTTGATCCCTGTCTCAAGGATAGAGGCCACCGGCACCTGTTCCTCAAAGGCAGGGCTCGGCCGGTGGATGGGCCACCGGTTTTCAGGGTGCGGCCCAGGACCCTTTCCGTCGATAGGCTCCCCGAGCAGGTTGAATATCCTGCCAAGGCCCTGTTCCCCTACCGGTACAGAGATCGGCCCTCCTGAATCCTGGACCTTCATCCCCCGGACAAGGCCGTCTGTGGATGACATGGCCACACACCTGACGATGTCATTTCCCACGTGCTGGGCCACCTCCACCACAAGATTTATCCCCTTGTCTTTATCTTCGATCTTTAATGCATTCAGGATCGGGGGGAGACCCTCCTGTGGAAAGCGCACATCCACGGTTGGCCCGATCACCTGCACGATGGTTCCATAGTTCATGGTGTTTCCTCCTTATTTTAACGCCTCTGCCGAGGTCACTATCTCGGTGATCTCTTTTGTAATAGCGGCCTGGCGTGCCTTATTCCGCATCAGTGTGAGTCTGTCTATCATCTCCTCCGCGTTATCCGTGGCAAGCTTCATGGCCATCATCCTCGATGCATTCTCAGAGGTAAATGCCTCTGCTAAGGAGATGTATATCTTCGTGGTCACATACCTCGGTAACAGCTTCTCAAATATCCCGCCTATCCCCGGCTCAAAGATATACTGCAACTCCTTGTCTTCCTGAGACGCCTCAGGGGCCTCTACCTTTAAAAATTTCACCATTGTGGGCTTATAAGAGAGTACCGAGTGGAAAGTGGTATAAAGGAGATAGACCTCATCAACAACCCCCGATAGATAAAAACCGGTTAGCTGATTTGTGATCTCCTCAATCCGTTTATATTCCAACTTCCCGCCCAGATCCACGACCTGGTCCAGTATCTCCCAGTCCCTCTTCTTAAAATAGTCAAACCCCTTTTTACCCAGCAGCACCAATCTGGTGTTGTTTTTTGCACTTTTCAAAAAGGATTCCGCCTTAAGGATGATGTTGGTGTTATAGGAACCGCACAGTCCCCGGTCTGAGGTTACGATAATCAATCCGGTATTTTTGACCTCCCGTGTCTCGAAAAAGGGGTGCGGGTATTGGCTGGTCTGCGACAGCCTGAGTAAGAGCTCTTCCATCTTTTTGGCATAAGGCCGGGCCTGATGCAATCTCCCCTCAGCCTTTTTGACCCTCGAGGCAGCCACCATCTGCATGGTGCGCGTGATCTGCCGCGTCTTCTGCGAGGTCTTTTCTATCTCATAACCTACATCAGGATAATCCTTGTCCATGAAGGCATAGAACTCTTTTTCAAAGCCGCGGACCTCGTGTGCAGGGATGTCATCGATGTGCCCCTTTATCCCCACATAGATGATCGTGACTTCCCGGGAGACCGGCAGAGGTTCGTATTGATCCTGCTTAAGGATCTCGACCATCCTTTCCCCACGGGTGAGTTGTGCCTGTGTTGCCTTATCCAGATCAGAACCGAACTGGGCGAATGCGGCCAGCTCTCTGTACTGGGCCAGGTCGAGCCGGAGCCTTCCGGCCACCTTTTTCATGGCCTTGGTCTGGGCGTTTCCTCCAACCCTGGAGACTGAGAGTCCTACATTGATGGCCGGTTTTACTCCCGCATAAAAGAGGTCAGGTTCAAGGTATATCTGCCCGTCTGTGATGGAGATGACATTGGTAGGGATGTAGGCGGAGACATCCCCTGCCTGTGTCTCGATGACCGGCAGGGCTGTTAAAGAGCCTCCCCCCAGATCATCGTGCAGTTTGGCGGCCCGCTCGAGCAGCCTTGAGTGGAGATAGAAGACATCCCCCGGATAGGCCTCTCTTCCCGGCGGACGCCTCAGCAAGAGGGACAACTGCCGGTAGGCCTGCGCATGCTTGGAAAGGTCATCGTACATCACGACCACGTGTTTTCCATTGTACATAAACTCTTCCCCGATGGCACACCCTGTATAGGGTGCAATATACTGAAGCGAGGCAGGGGTATCGGCCGTTGCCGAGACGACCGTCGTATATTCCATGGCGCCGTACTTCTCTAAGATCCTCACCACGGCGGCCACATTGGATGCCTTCTGTCCCACGGCCACATAAATACAATAGATGCCGGCATTCTTCTGATTGATGATCGTATCGATGAGAATGGCAGTCTTCCCTGTCTGCCTGTCGCCGATGATGAGCTCTCTCTGGCCTCTCCCGATGGGGATCATCCCGTCTATGGCCTTAATGCCGGTCTGGACCGGCTCCTTAACAGGCTGCCGCTCGATGACGTTCGGGGCCCTTCCTTCGATAGACCGGTACTTGCTGGTCACGATGGGGCCTTTGTCATCCAAAGGTTTACCCAGGGGATCTACAACCCTGCCGACGAGGGCGTCTCCAACAGGGACCTGGGCGATCTTCTCCGTCCGCTTAACGATATCCCTTTCCTTTATATAGGTATCTTCTCCGAAGAGGATAGCGCCCACATTGTCCTCTTCGAGGTTAAAGAGCATGCCCATGACTCCGCCGGGGAACTCTACCAGCTCTCCGGCCATGGCATCTTCCAGTCCGTAGATCCTGGCTATGCCATCCCCCACCTGGAGTACTGTACCGACACTCTCCATATGGAGCTCTGTCTCAAACTTTTCCAACTCCATCTGGATGATGGAACTGACTTCTTCCGGTTTTAATGCCATCGTGCTGTCTCCTTCCTGCGTCCGCTTTTGATACTTTTTGCGAGACCATCATACCTTTAATGCGGCTATTGCCTGGCTGAGATCTCTAAGCTGTCTCCGGATGCTCCCGTCTATGATGAGGTTCGGGGTCTTTATAATGACCCCTCCGAGTATCCGGTGGTCAACATAAAAACACAATTTTACGTCCTTTTTCATGAATCTTTCAATCCGGTTGCGGAGCGTTTCTGCTGTGTTATCATCTAACGGATATACCGTGATGACATCCGTTCTTTGAATGGCCATTTCAGCATCATACAGTCTCTGATACTCCTCAACAATCTCAGAAAGATACGGTAACCGGTATTTCTTTCCCAGGAGGAGGAGAAAGTTTATAGAGGTCCTTGCCAGGACAGGGGACAAGGACTTCCTGATCAGTTTAACCTTGTCCTCCTGTGTGATATGAGGACTTTCAAGAAACCTTTTCAGCGCCGGGTTTTCAACGAGAAGCCTTTTGAGGAACAGGAGTTCGTCAAGGACCTTTTCCATCTCGCCGCCCTTTTTGGCGACCGCTAACAGGGCGCTGGCATATCTTTCGGCGATGATCCTCTTTTTCACTTTACCTTACCCGATCGACATTCTCTATGAAATTCATCACAAGCCGCTTATTCCGTTCCTCGTTTAACTCTTCTTTCAGGATCTTTTCTGCGGCCCTGATGGCAATGCCGGCCACCTGATTCCTCAGGTCCACCCTCGCCTTTGCCACCTCCATCTCTATGTTGGCCTTGGCCTTGTCGATGGTTTTCTTTGCCTCATCCCGGGCCTTTTCCTGGATCTCCATGGAGATCCTCTGTCCCTCGGATATGGCCTCCTGAATCCTCTGTCTGGCCTGAGCGTCGATCTCGGAGAGCTGCGCCTTATACTGTTCTTCCAGTCTGGACAGTTCCGACTTCACCTGTTCGATGTTCCGGAACTCCGAGGCGATCTTCTCCCTTCGTTCATCCAGAAGACTCAGAAGGGGCTTCCATGCAATCTTTTTCAGGATCCACAGAAGGATCAGAAATCCCAGCGCCTGGGTTAATATCTGTTGAATTTCAAGATTCAATTTATCTCCCCGTTCTCTTTAACCGCCGAGCTTTCCCTGAAGGATGAGCACGGTCAAGAGGGCATAGATGGTCAATGCCTCGATAAAGGCGGAACCGATAACCATGGCCGTCTGGATCTTACCCGCTGCCTCCGGCTGCCGAGCTATCGCCTCCATAGCGGAACTAACGGCCTTTCCCAATCCTATGCTTGAGCCGATAGCCGCCGCTGCGACCCCTATAGGCAGGGTCAATCCTAATGTAGTTTGAACATCCATTGAACTTCCTCCTTTCTTGTTTTGTTAGTTATAAATCCACATTCTCCACCACTCCCCACTCTTTACTAATGTTCCTCATGAGGCAACATCAACGCGATATAAACAGTGCTTAACAGGGTAAACACCAGTGACTGAACCGTTCCTGTGATGATTGCCAAAAGCATAAAGGGCACCTGGAAAGGTATTCCCACAGGGCTTCCTATAGAACTCAAGGCCACTATCCCAAGGGTGACAAATGCGGCAATAAGCGCATCCTCCCCAAGGATGTTACCGAATAACCGGAGGGACAGGCTCAGCGGCTTCATAAACTCCTCGACGATGTGAAGTGGCAGCATCAGGGGGATAAAGAGAAACCCTACGATATCCCTCGGCCTTCCGAGGAGGTGGTCTATATAGCCGGCAATACCAAGCCTCTTTATACCTGTATACTGGACATAGAGAAAGACGATAACCGCCAACCCCACGGTCGTGTTAATGCTGGATGACGGTGACTTCAGTCCCGGCACAAGGCCGCTCATGTTCATGACAAAGATGTAAATGAAGAGGGTCCCGAGAAATGGCGTATAATGCCTTCCATAATGACCGAGGACTCCATGAGCAAGATCATCAAGGCTTTCAAGGCAGAACTCTACAAAGTTCTGAAGTTTCCCCGGGATAAGCGCCCTCTCTTTTGCGGCCCTCTTTGCAAAAAGGGCCAGTCCGATAATAATCAGGCCCGAGAAGAAGGGGTTTTCCCAATGGTGGAGAGATTCAATGCCAGAAGACCCTTCAAAGAAACCCTTCAACAGGGTAAGAATATTGGCGACCTCGGGTGTACTATTGCTATGCGCTGCTTCCATAACTTTTGTTACCTGGTAAGAGATGTTCCTGTAAATAGATACCCAGTGCCTTCAGGGCAAAGACAATCAACATAACCGAAAACCCCGCCATGATACCATAGAGTGATACGTTCGTGTACCTTAAAATTGCATATCCTAAAACATAGAGTCCCGGAAATTTCAACAGGCCTGCCAGGATGCCCAGCCTTCTGTCCGGTTTGGCGGGGCCTGCAAGCCTGGTTATTGCTTGAGACAATAAATATACATTTAAAATATTCCAGACTGCACCGGTGATAAATCCCAATGTGAGAGAATGACCAAGATAGAGGAAGAGGAATGGGACAAACAGGAGGGTTACAATGATGGATACCCTAAGCGATCTCTTGATAAAGTCCCCGTTCATTTGTCCTTACAACCCTTTCCTACTGGTCCTTGCTTGCCCTGCTGATGATCGTGATGGCCTGTCTGATGCTGGCTACGAAGCCGATCACCAGGAAAAAGACCATGAACCAGGGCGAGGTGCCAAACCTCCTGTCAATATAATCCCCTATCAAAAAACCGATTACAGGTCCTGACAGGAGTATCATAGGGATCGTGGTCAGTAAACTTAGCTGGTGAAGAAAACGGTATTTATTCTCATCCCCGTCCTTCACCCTGCCACCTCACCCTTTTTAAAAATAACCCAATTATCTAACATCTATTCAAACCTTTGTCAATGTTTTTTTCACGAACGGCAGCCTTGTGACAATAGTCGTGAGCCTTTGGCCGCCTCTGTCAATGAAAACGATCTCACCCGGTTCACTGTGTTCTATCCTGATGTAGCCTAGGGCTATCGGTCTGTTCAGGGTCGGCGAAAGACAACCGCTGGTGATCTCACCAATAGGGTGCCCGATATCATGGATAATCTTGTATATCCTGTCGCCTTTGACAGGGATTACCTCCTTATCCGATATTGTGAAGCCGGTGAAGGTCCTGTTCACATGTCCCCTGAACTTGATGTGGGAGATCGTCTCCTGGCCGATGTAACACCCCTTGTCATAACTGATGGCATTATCGAGATTGGCCTCGATCGGGATGGTATCTTCATCCATGTCAACGGAGTAGAGGGGGGTGCCCGCCTCAATGCGAAGTGTTTCAAGGGCGTCAAGGCCAAAGAGGGTAATTTCACTCGAAAATGCCCCTGCCACTTTGCTGTCATTCTGAGCCCTTCGACGATGCTCAGGGTAAACTCCGCGAAGAATCTGATTATCCCGGTGCGTCAGACCCTTCGCCTTCGGCTCAGGGTGACATTCTGGATTTTCATGCCCCTTTGTGAGCCAGTGCCATAAAGTATGCAGATTGTCCCATGGAGCGTATATATCGTATCCTTCTTCGCCTGTATAATTTGTCCTGACAACTTTGCAATTTATATCTTTTATGCCGGGATTAAGATGTGCACACTCTGCCATATCGGCAATTTCGATACCAGTTACTCTGCTAAGCAGCTCCCTTGAACGTGGACCCTGGATCGTAACAAGGCCATACTTCAATGTCACATCCTCTATCGCTACATCCTCCCTGAACAGGTAATGGTTTAAGGTCTGGACAATCTTTTCAGCCAGCCCCGGCTCTGTGTCAATAAGGAACGATTCTTCATCACAATAGATGCGCATATAGGCAAGCATCCCTCCCTTAACGTCTAAGAGAGTAGAGTATGCCCCGCTGCCTGGTGTGAGTCTATTGATATTCTGTGAAAGTATCTTTTGGAGAAACAGAGTCCTGTCTCTCCTTGAGATGCGGACCTTTCCCCTGTGGGATGCATCCATAATACCGGCGCCCTTTCTGACGGTAAGATGCTCTGAGACAGGGTCACCATAATGCGCCGGCATCTCCCAGCCGGTTCTCTCCACAAACTCTGCACCCAGGGATTTATGGACCTCGTGGAGGGGGGTCGTCTTCATATCGAGGCTATCATAGTATCAAAGGTCTTTTAAGGTCAAGGTAAAGGGGACTTGACCCTGGCATCTCTTTTTGAATACAATGGTCCATCATGTGGACGGCAAAGACATCGTTACATACAGCGCGTTCTCATCCGGCTACTGTCTCTTATAAAGGGAGGATCTATGTCTTTGGCGGCGGCGGCCCGAGCTTCCTGAGTCTCGATACTGTGGAGGTCTATGACCCCAGGAATGACCATGATCCGGCCAGGGACAGATGGGAAAAGGGGCCTGACATGCTCCAGCCCCATGACTATCCCGGAGTGGCCGTATCAGGTAAACACATTTATATCATGGGAGGGCACCATCCGGATGCGACAGAGGGAGGGCCTTCAAAGGACCCCGGGTTTACCTTCTGCGAGGTGTTGGACGTCAGCAAAGGGGTCTGGGCTGAGATTGCCCCGCTCCCTGTGCCCCGGTTTGCCCTGAAAGGCGCTGTCCTTGATGGGAGGATCATCGCCACTGGCGGGGTTGCATTTACAGGGAAGGGCCTGACCGAGTACGATCGAATCGACATCTATGACCCTGTCCGGAATATATGGATACAGGAGGATGGTCTTTCCCTCCCCTGGCCTGCGGCGGCACATGGGGTCTGCATGCACCAGGGATGCCTGTTTATATTTGGAGGTTACAGCACAGAGGGGATCCATACCAGGGCCGCCTGCTATGACTCCGGTACAAAGGCGTGGAGGATGCTTTCCCCGATCGACAAGCCGCACGCGGCAATGGGGGTTGTATCGATCGAAGAGACGATCTATCTCGTAGGGGGCTGGGAAGTGGACGGAAGGACAGTGATGGATACGGTGATCGCCTATCTGCCCGGATAATGTTCTAACAGGCTGCGGAAAAAGGCCTGCAATGTCACCCTGAACCCTTCGGCTACACTCAGGATAAACTCCGTGAGGGGGCTGATAACTCATTGGTTATCAGATTCTTCGCTTCGCTCAGAATGACAATCCTGCACAGTGCAGGATTGTTCCGCAGCCTGTTAAATCTGTAGTTGCATTGTCCCTAGACAGATTTATACGACGAGGGAGACCGGGGCCTGTGCCTTGTTACCAAGCTTTCCCTGGCAGGTGCCGCGGCGGGCAAACTCCTTTTCTATCGCCGCGAGGACGGCACTTTTGGACACCCCCCATGCCGGGGCGATAAGATAGTCCCCCTTGAGCTCCCCTGTGACGCGTTGTATGGCCACATGGGATGGGATCCTCTCCAGAAAATCACAGGCCAGCGAGACGTATTCTTCCATCGTAAGGGTCTTTACCGGAGAGGCCTTGTGGAGTTTTGCAAGTATTGTATTCTCTGCAATATAGAGGTGATGGATCTTAAGCCCGTCTATAGGGAAACCGACGAGCGCGTCTGCCGTCTGCATCATCATCTCACGGGTTTCGCCTGGAAGGCCCAGGATGACATGCACACAGACCCTCAGCCCCCTGAGCTTTGTCCGGCCTATTGCGTCTGCAAATTGTTCATAGGTGTGCCCCCTGTTGATCCGGAGGAGCGTCTCGTTGTGGCTGCTCTGGCGGCCGATCTCCACCCAGAGGTGGGTCTTCTCAGAATAAAGGGTCAGAAGGTCCAGGACATCTTCAGGCAGACAATCAGGCCTGGTCCCGACAGATAAACCGATTACCTCCGGGAATGAGAGCGCCTCGTCATAGAGATCCTTCAGCAGACTCACCGGGCCGTATGTGTTGGTGTAGGCCTGAAAGTAGACGATGAACCGCTCTGCATTGAAGTGCTTTTTGTAGAACTCGATCCCTGCCCCGATCTGTTTTGTGACAGATCTCTTTTCTCCCTTGGAATTGGGGCTGAAGCTCCTGTTTTCACAGTAGATACAACCGCCATAGGCAACAAGGCCGTCCCTGTTGGGACAGGTAAACCCGGCATCGAGTGCGATCTTGTACACCTTAAAGGGGAAGGCCTTCTTAAGATATTCCCCGTATGAGAAGTAGTATTTACCCATGACCTCTTATCTGCCATACCTCCCCATGATGACGGCCTTGCCAATGATGTGGCCCTTCATCTTCCCCTCGACCTCTTCTTTTGATGTTTTTGGCGATGTCTTTGGCGATGCCTTTGGTCCTAACCCCAGGGTTGGGATGTCGAGGGCATAGAGGGAAAAGAAATAGCGGTGGGCCGGACCCCTTGGCGGACAGGGGCCTTCATAGCCTGCACGGCGGAAGCTGGTGACCCCCTGTTTGGCGCCTGTCGGCAGGGCAGGGTCCTTAACCACGCCTTCGGAGAGGCCTTTGGTCTCTCCGGGGAGGTCATACAGGACCCAGTGGTTGAATGTCCCCGCCGGGGCATCAGGATCGTCCATAATCAGGGCAAAACTTTTTGTAGCGGCCGGTGCCCCTTCCCATGAAAGCGGGGGAGAGACATCAGTACCGTCACAGGTATACTGCTTTGGAATGGTTCCTCCCTCCTTAAAGGCCGTGCTGTTTATCGTGAAGGCCATCGTTTCACCCCCCTTCTGTGCTGAGACCTCAGCGCTTGTTGACGAAACAAGGGTGTAAAAAAGTCCTATGGTGAATATTGCGAGTGAAATCGCAGCAGCTTTTCTCATAACAGTGATCTATTATAACCCTACAGAATAAGGTATGCAACATTCAGCAATTCTCGGTGAGATATCAGGCAAATGCTCATCCAGCGTAGGAGAGGGTTTAAACCCTCCCCTACGCTGAAATGGGGTACGTTGTCGTGGATCGCGATAGGCGGGGTAAGAAAACCCCGCCTATCGGCATTTATCCTGGATGGTCATAGGCCCTTGTAGCTGAGGAATTATGATGAAATCGTAAAAAGTCCTTCACTGTCACCCTGAGGCCTTCGCTTGTCATTCTGAGGGAGCGAAGCGACCGAAGAATCTTGCTCAGGGTAAACTCCGCGAAGGGTCTGATAACTCATTGTTTTATCAGATTCTTCGCTCCGCTCAGACGCCGTCCTGAACGAAGTGAAGGAATGACAAATAGTGCTTCTGGCGACTTTTTACGAGTCCATCAATTATAATTCCTCATAAAATCTGATTGACAGAGAGAGGATATTATTGTTATTTTAAATTACCGTGCTGAACAGGTTAAAGCATATGGATTTTCCGGTCCTGCGGCGAGGGCACCTGGAGATCCTGCAGGTCAATATTTGTTATCAATGTAATCAGTCCTGTCAACATTGTCACGTCAATGCCG
>JACROQ010000147.1 GCA_016214375.1 Nitrospirota bacterium
ACGATCCCGGTATCCAAGTCCCTCTCTGCAATGGCGCTCTTGTTCACGTCCTGTGTGTAGATGGAAGAGGAGAGGCCATAGCGTGTCCCATTCACGATCCGGATCGCATCTTCAATGTTTTTTGCCTTGATGACGCATACGACAGGCCCGAAGATCTCTTCCTGTGCGATCCTCATCTCCGGATCTACATCCATAAATATCGTTGGTTCTATAAAGAACCCTTTGGCACATTCTCCCTCGGTATAGGGCCTCCCTCCGAGGATGAGTCTGGCCCCCTCTTTTTTTCCGGCCCCGATATAATCCAGGATCTTCTTAAATTGCGGCTCATTGATGACAGGACCCATGTCTGTAGTCTTCCTGAGGCCATTGCCCATCCTGAGTCTTGAGGCCGCCTCTTTGAACAGGGCGATAAACCTGGAATAGACGGCCTCATGGACCACAATCCGGCTTGCCGCGGTGCAACGCTGGCCTGCCGTGCCGAAGCCGCCCCAGATGGCGCCTTCAACCGCTAATTCTAACCTGGCGTCATCCATCACAATAATGGCATTCTTGCCCCCCATCTCAGCAGAGATATGCCGGTGCATCCCCCCGCACAGCCCCTCTAAATGTTCTCCGGTGTCACAGGAGCCTGTGAACGACACGGCATCGATGCCGGGATGCGTGACAAGATACTCTCCCGCCTCCGGACCTGAGCCATGGACGAGATTTAATACCCCGGCCGGGACGCCCGACGCCGCAAAGATCTCAACCAGTCTTGTGGCACAGACGGCCGTGTCCCGCGATGGTTTTAAGACAACGGTATTTCCCGCCACAAGGGCCGGACACAGCTTCCAGGCCGGTATGGCGATCGGAAAATTCCAGGGGGTTATCAGGGCGAAAACACCGATCGGGACCCTGACCGATTTGGCGTCTTTGTTGGGCAACTCTGATGGCGCGGTCTCACCCGACAGCCTCCTCCCCTCACTCCCCATGTAGTAGGCCATGTCAATGGCCTCCTGGATATCTCCAAGACCCTCAGGCAACACCTTCCCCATCTCGCGGGTGACCAGTTGACCGAGGGCCTTCTTTTCTTTTGATAGCAGTTCTGCGGCCCGGAAGAGTATCTCCCCCCGCCGCGGAGCCGGCATCTGCGACCATGCCTCATAGGCATGTCTTGCCGCAGAGACCGCCATGTCTATATCTTTCGGGGAAGACCGGGTGACCTCTCCTATGATATTTGTCTTATTGGCCGGGTTGATGCTCTTAAATGTCCCTCCCCCATGTCCTGCGACCCATTTCCCATTGATAAAATTCTTAATCATCTCTCTCATGGTCTGGCCCTCCTGTAATAGGAATCTATCCTCATATTTACCAGAAGTTGAGACCCGTTGCAACCCTGTTAACGAGGCATTCGAGAAATCGCCCATCTTGTCACCCTGAGCGGAGCGAAGGGTCTGATAAGGTCATGATTGATCAGATTCTTCCCCTTCACTTCGTTCAGGGTCAGAATGACACCAGTGACAGAATGGGCTATTTCTTGAATGCCTCGTTACCCATTTCTCTTGCTTTTTCTCTGGCTTTTCATTAGAGTGTCTGAGGGAAAACAGAAGAGGGGAAGAGACCGTGGAAATGGATAGAAAGAGGCCGCTTCATATCGAGAAGGAGTGCGTCAGGGTCATTATTTTCACACACCACTATAAGATCATCGGGGATATGTACATCCCAAGGAGCGGACGGCTTTCCGATTATCTCAACAAGACACTTGCCGGGGCGGAGACAGATATCTTCATCCCTGTGACCAATGCCGAGTGTTTTGCAGTGGAGGATGGGCAGCTCAAATATATCGCAGAGTTTATCTCCATCAATAAGAATCACATCCACCTGATATTCCCCTACAAAGGCAAGTGAATAATGATCATCGGTGTACCCAGGGAGATAAAAGACAATGAGTACAGGGTTGCCATCGTCCCATCCGGTGTAAAGATTTTAACGGGGAACGGGCACCCGGTCCTGGTTCAGGGAAATGCCGGTCTTGGAAGCGGAATCCCTGACGAGGAATATCAGGCGGCCGGAGCGGCCATCATACCGACCGCAGAAGAGGTCTTCGCAAAATCAGATCTTATTGTAAAGGTCAAAGAGCCCCTGTCCCAGGAGTATTCTTTTCTTCGCTCCAATCAGGTGTTGTTTACATTCCTGCATCTTGCATCAAACAAGGCGCTTACCGATAGACTTGTTGAAAGCGGCATCATGGCCATCGCCTATGAAGCGGTCCAGTTGGAGGACGGCACCCTCCCTATCCTGATCCCCATGAGCGAGATTGCCGGACGTATGGCGCCCATCGTAGCGACCTACCATCTCCAGGAGAGTCAGGGGGGCTCCGGGGTCCTGATCAGCGGTGTGCCGGGGGTAGCTCCAGGCAAAGTCACAATCCTCGGCGCAGGGACTGTCGGCCGGAATGCGGCAAGGATAGCCGTTGGGATGGGGGGCAGGGTGGTCATGCTTGACCGGGATTCTAAGCATTTGAGATATATAGATGATGCCTTTGACGGGAGGATAACCACCATAGCATCCAATGAACACAGTATCGAAAAGGAGGCGCTATCCTCTGATATTGTGATTGGCGCGGTTCTAAACCCCGGCGCCAGGGCGCCCTTCCTCGTCAAAAAGGACTTGGTCTCCAGGATGAGAAGGGGATCTGTCATCGTGGATGTCTCGATTGATCAGGGGGGGTGTGTGGAGACCTCACGGCCTACTACCCATTCCAATCCGGTCTTTGTAGTGGACGGGGTTATCCATTACTGTGTCGTCAATATGCCGGGGGCGTTTCCAAGGACATCGACATTCGCCCTGTGCAATGTCACAATCCCGTACATCCTGAAACTGGCCAACCTCGGGTGGTGCAAGGCTATTCAGGAGGATCAGGGGCTTGCAAAGGGGCTGAATGTCATCGGGGGGAGGGTGACCCATCCTGCCGTAGCATCGGCGCTGGGACTTGAATATGAATCCTTTTCATAACAGCCTTGAACCGATAGGCGGGACATGAATGTCCCGCCTATCGGAAGCGGCAACGACCCACGTGTGTTGACAAGAATGTCAGGCTCAATTATGATGGGGAACGGCTATGATTTACCCATGAGTCATGATTCCATTTGCACTCAAAAGTGTTCATGTGCAAGGAAGGACAAGGATTTGAGCCGAAGCGTACTTCGCGTACGTTGAGGCTCAAATCCGCAGTCCTGACACCGCAGATGGACACTTTTCAGTGCAAATAAATCGGGGCGTAGCGCAGCCTGGCAGCGCACATCGTTCGGGACGATGGAGTCGGAGGTTCAAATCCTCTCGCCCCGACCAATCAAGACAAAAAGGAACGCATCATGGGCAGGAGGAAAGAAAAAAGACTATCAGATATTCCAAAGCCCTCTCGAACCTCTGAAGAGGAGGAAGAGCAAGAAGAGCGAGTAGAAACAGAGGAGATAGGAGCGGAAGAGACCAGGCCGGGACAAGACTTGGATGAGGATACGTTTTCTGAAGAGACCGGCAAGGCCATATTAGAAACTGAAGAGGAGCCTGAAGAAGAGGAGAAGGAACACTACGTAGAATTAAATGTGATCCGATCCTATCTTCATGAGATCAGCCAAGCTTCCTTGCTGACCTTCGAGGATGAACAAAGCCTCGCCGAGAGGATAGGCCAGGGAGACGAAAAGGCCCGGCAGAGGATGATCGAGGCCAACCTGAGGCTTGTCGTCAATATCGGAAAGAGATATCTGAACAGAGGGCTTCCCCTGGCGGACATCATTGAAGAGGGGAATATAGGCCTGATGAAGGCCGTGGAGAGATTTGATTATACGAAGGGTTTTCGTTTCAGCACTTATGCATCCTGGTGGATAAGACAATCCATCGAGAGGGCCATTATCAATCAGGTCAAGACGATAAGACTCCCTGTCCATGTGGCAGAGCATATCAATAAATACCTATCAACTGTTGAGATCCTGATCCAGGAGCTGGGGCGCGAGCCCACCGTCAAAGAGGTAGCCAAACGGCTGAAGGTGCTCATGGAAGAGGTCGAGGACCTAAAACAACTGATCAGAAAGACATACTCTCTTGAAACCCCTGTAGGGGATAATGAAGAGAGTTTTCTGAGGGATATCATTGCGGATAGCTCGATAGGGTCTCCTGCAAAGATTGCAGAGGGGATCAGCATGCGGGAAGAGATCGATAAGTGGCTAGCAGAGCTTAAAGAAAAGGAGAGGGATGTCATCTGTCTCAGATTCGGATTAGAGGGGCAGGAGCCAAAGACCCTGGAAGAGATAGGCCATAAGTTCGGTCTTACGAGGGAGCGTATACGGCAGATTGAGGCCGCCTCTCTGGTAAAGCTCAGAAACATTATTACCAAAAGGGAGATCAAGAAGGAAGAGGTTCTATAAAAGGAGGAGTAGCGATCATGGACTTGAAAAAGAAGATCAGAGA
>JACROQ010000148.1 GCA_016214375.1 Nitrospirota bacterium
ATAGGTCAACTGCGAAGGCCAGGAGCGAAGGGAAAACGCCCCCCTCCACCGAGGGGTTCCAGCGGCTGATGTATCCTTTTTACAGCGACGCCCTGTTTGGTTTATAATAGAGGTCTCATGCGCAAATCGCTGAAAAATAGAAAGGCCGGAAAGGTCTATTTAGTCGGAGCCGGACCTGGTGCTATTGGCCTCCTTACGCTGAAGGGGAAGGAGTGCATTGAGAAGGCGGATGTAATCATCTATGACTACCTTGCCAATGAAGAGATGCTCTCCTTTGCACGTCCTGATGCAGAACGGATATTCATGGGCAAGCATGGTGGAGGCTCTATAATGCCGCAGAAGGAGACAAACCGGTTAATGATCACAAAGGCGAAAGAGGGCAAGATGGTTGTCAGGCTCAAAGGGGGCGATCCCTTTATATTTGGCAGGGGCGGCGAGGAGGCAGAATTCCTTGTCAGGAACGGAATCTCCTTTGAAGTGGTCCCAGGCGTCACTGCAGGAAGTTCAGCGCCAGCGTATGCAGGCATCCCGCTGACTCACCGGAGCTATTCATCAACGATAGCGTTTATCACCGGACATGAGGATACGATTAAGAAGAAGAGCTCCATCGCCTGGGACAAGATTGCGACAGGGATGGATACCATCGTGATATTTATGGGTATAACCCCCCTGCCGGTTATTGCGGAGAATTTGATCAGGAATGGAAGGTCTCCGAGTACCCCGGCAGCCGTTATCCAGTGGGGGACCACAGACCTACAGAGGACGGTTACCGGTACCCTCAAGGATATAGCCCGGAAGACAAAGGCTGAGGGCCTCAGACCACCCGGTATTATAGTCATAGGCGAGGTAGTCAGACTGAGGAAGAGGCTGAAGTGGTTTGAGGGAACTATTGATGCAAATTCGGTCCTTCAGTATACATCCATGAAGGTAGACGCACTGGGGACAGACCTCTTCATTGCAGCAACTCCCAGAGGGATATGCAGGATTACGTTTGGAGATGCCTCATCTTTGCAGCGGGAATTGAGGTCAGAATACCGGGACTCTGCTATCCTGCGGGATGACCGGTATTTCGAGCCGGTATTATCAGAACTTGATCATTACTTCCACGGCGGTTCAAAAGATTTCACACCCAAATTAGACCTTCACGGAACCGTCTTCCAGAAAAAGGTCTGGAAGGCCCTGCTAAAGATACCCTTTGGGAAGACGGCCTCTTATCGAGAGGTGGCAGAGATGATTGGACAGCCGCAGGCCGCGAGGGCTGTGGGGACAGCCTGTGGCCAAAACCCCGTCCCTGTCATCATCCCTTGCCACAGGGTGATCAACAGTGGAGGCGGTCTTGGAGGATACAGCGGCGGGATTAAGATAAAGAAAGCCCTGCTTAAATTAGAGGGGATAGAATACTAACAGGCTGCTGAAAAACTCCTGCAATGTCACCCTGAACCCTTCGGCTACGCTCAGGGTAAACTCCGTAAAGGGTCTGATAACTCATTGTTTATCAGATGCTTCGCTTCGCTCAGAATGACAATCCTGGACATTCCATGCCTTTTTCAGCAGCCTACTAATGCGTATGGAATCCATCATCGTGAGAGTGCCCCCCGCCATGCCCCCCGCCAAACAACTTGTGTCTTATCTTAAGGCGCCCCCCCAATCCTGATTCTTTATCCTTCTCTTTATCCTTTTTGTGGGAGTGCGGGACAGGGACATCGGTATGTCCTGAGGGGGGGTTATCGTGCTTCAAATCATGGACATGGACATCCTGAAGACTCTCCTCATGGAGATGGTCATGCTCATGTTCATGGGCGTGCAGGTGGACGTGCTGGTGTTGATCAGGGCCATGGATATGGAGATGGGCATGGAGAAAATCCTTGATGATCGTACGATGATCCTCGTCCATAGTGGCGATATTCAGCATGCCGTGAAGCAGTTCATGGGTCTGAAGTGCGAGGGGAAGCTCCAGTCTGTTCGCCTCCAGCAATTTGCGATCGTATAGAATATCAGAGGCCGGTCCATCCGCCACTATTTGGCCATCCGTCAGAACAATGCACCGGTAACAGACCTCCAGGGCTATATCGAGGTCATGGGTACAGAGGAGGATCGTCTTGTCTGATGACTTCAGCCACTCGATCAGCCTGCGGCGGCTCATAGGGTCCATATTGGTCGATGGTTCATCGAAAACAAGTATCTCCGGCTGATAAGAGAGCACTGTTGCAAGCGCCAGCCGCTTCCTCTCACCGAAGGAGAGATGAAAGGAGGGACGCCCTTCAAACCCCAAAAGTCCTACCATCTCCAGGGCATCCTTCACCCGCAGATGAATTTCATCCTTCGAAAGCCCTAAGTTGAGCGGGCCAAAGGCTACATCATCAAACACAGTCGGACAAAAGAGCTGGTCATCCGGGTCCTGGAAAACAATCCCAACCTTACGCCGGACCTGGGTGAGATTTTCCTTTGTAATCTCGATGCCATCGATAATCACACGCCCCTGACTCGGCATCAAGACCCCGTTTAACTGACTCATGAAGGTCGATTTCCCTGCCCCGTTTGGCCCTACGAGGGCCAGCTTCTCCCCATGGGCGATACCGCAGGAAATCCCTTTAAGGACCTCACGGCCGTCAGGGTATGTGAAATAGACATTATCAACTACGATTGCATTTCTGTTAGACATATATATCTCCTTCATTAGCAGGCTGTTGAAAAAGTCTTTCTGCCTGTCATCCTGAGCGAAGCGAAGGATCTGATTCCTAAGAGAAGCAAAGGATTATCAGATTCTTCGTCGCCTTCGGCTCCTCAGAATGACAGCTTGGCAGACTTTTTCAACAGCCTGTTGGATAAACTGCTCATCAATACCAGCCCTTAATTGCGGGGTGAAAGATATTTATCATATCTGTTACAAAAACTGCAATAGTCAATATGGCAATCAGTCCGGCCTTCACAAAGTCCTTTACTTGCGCCTCAAATGTAACCAGGGTATGAAGATCTCCCTGATATCCCTTGGAGAGCATGGCGCTGTAGACCCGTCCTGTCCGTTCAAAGCTCCGGATCAGAAGGGTCCCCACAAAGTTTCCCATCGTGCGGAGGGTATTCATGTTCGCCTTCATGACAAAGCCCTTGGACCGCATCGCCTTTTCCATCCGCTTCACCTCATCTATGAAGACAAAGATATACCGGTACGTAAAGAGCACCATCTGGACGATAACCTTAGGACATTTCAGTCGTTGCATCGCTATCATAGAGATATCAAAACGGGAAGAACCAAAGACGGCATCTGTTGCTAACACGATAGCAACGGCCTTTGTAAAAATAAGGACGGCTAAACGAAACCCCTCCCATGCAAATGGAAGGCCGATGAAGCGGAACGCGGCTTCACCCGGATAAGAAAACGGGAGGATAAAGAAGAATGGTGCGAGAAATATAATAATCCATTTTATACTTTGAGCAACAAAATGAAACGGGATATTTGTGATCTTTATAATTATTATCGCAATCAATAGAGAAATAACTGCCACAGGGATAGTTTTCAGGAGCGCCGCCACGAATATAAAAAAACCAAGGGACAGGATCTTGATCCGAGGATCCCAGCGCTGGACGGATGACTCGATATGGGAAAAACGATCTATCTCAAGCGACACAAGAACTCTCCGTCTTCAATGCCCTCTTCATGAGGTCTTTAAAATCCCTTTCTGTACCTGTCCTACCAGGAGATCAGGCTTGGTCTTCTTTAAGAAGGAGGCACAGGCCCCCACCACAATGGCCTCGATGATCAGTGCCGGGATATGGGCAGCCAAGGCATAACCAGCCGTTGCCAGGAACTCCTCACCTGTTGAAAATAATGCCGCCGCAAGAATAACACCTGAAACAAAAACGCCTGTCGCGCCGGCCAGGGCGCCAAAAATCATCTCTAATCTATCACCCAAAGGAAATCGATGTCTCAACTGCCAGATAAAATAAGCAATCAGCGCCCCCCCTCCAAGCATAACACAATTCACCCCGATCACAGTCACCCCCCCAAAACCAAAAAGGAATGCCTGCAATATAACACCCAGCATGACGGCAGGAAAGGCCCTTCTACCAAGGATAACCCCGACAAGCCCATTCATTATGAAATGGATACTGGTAGGACCTATAGGGATGTGGATCAGGTTGACTACAAAGAAGAGCGCAGACATCACAGAGACCTTGGGTATCTCTTCATGCTCCATCTTCCGCATGGTGACTGCGGCTAAAATAGCTGTCCCGCCAAATCCTGCGGCCAGTACCGGCGCCGATAAAATACCATCAGCGATATGCATTTTATCCTATCTCCTTTCTAACTCTGAGAACCCTTACGTGATGAACTCGTAAAAAATCCTCAGATGTCACCCTGAGCGAAGCGAAGGGTCTGATAACCCATTGTTTTACCAGATTCTTCGCTTCGCTCAGAATGACAAATGGTGCTTCTGGCGATTTTTTACGAGTTCATCTTGCGTGATTTAAAATAAAGGGCAATACCCATAAATCCAAATATATAACCAATCCCCCCAATGATCGTCGTCAGAGAATTCTTCTGGGTCATCTCAGTAAAACTTCTGACAAGGGGTTTTATGGCCTCCCCCACAGCCCTCTCAACGGCCTTTTCAACGATAGCCTGAACCTGGGCCTCATCGAGTTGACTAATGTGATTGACTTGGCCTTTTTCTGCTAATTCTGCCTTACTCAAGGCTTCATTTTTATCTCCACCTTGATTGACTACATCTTTTGTTTCTTCCCCTTTATCTGAAGCCATCTTTTTCTCCCCCCCTTTACTAAAGGGGGGGTTGGGGGGATTACTACCATTCAATTCACTCGCAGGCAAGGTATATTCTGCCTTATGCCCCATGCCAGCATTTAAGGTGATCCTCAGATCCGTCTTCTGGGGTATCTTAAAGGACAACTTCCCCTCATCATCAGTCACACCGCTGAATAGCACCTTCCCTCCATTGTCAAAGACCATAACCTCACTTTTCTTTGGCTTCTTTC